>JASFMO010000106.1:0-8696 GCA_050117535.1 Gemmatimonadales bacterium
GCGACCGCCATTGAAGCTGCTGCTCTCGCTTGACCGGGCTCATCGCGTCTTCGCCAGCGGGATGGTCATGTAGCCGAGCACCCCCGTCGCCAATCCGTCCAGAGGCGCCTGCACAAACACGTAGGACCAGACATTGCCGCCGCCGCCCATGAGCAGATAGCTAGCCGTCTCGTACAGCCACGTACCGACGACGAGATAGGTACCGATAAAGAGTCGTTCTTCGCCTAGGAACAGGTCGCGAGTGCGCGAACCCATGTAGGTCAAGAGCAACAGCAGCAGCGTGGCGAGCCCGAAGTAGCTGACCGCAATGGAGTCTTCGAGTAGGCCAAGCGCGAAACCAACCGCTATGGCCGCGTTGGGCCTCAGTCCGCGCGCCGCGATGAGCGCCCCACACACGAGCAGATTCGGACCAACGTACCAAGAATCCAGGACGGGGCGCAGCGTGAAGTGCAGGAAAGCGAGGGCCGCGACCGTGAAGGCGAGTCCCGCTCGGCTCGAGGACCGATCAGCCGCGATCACGGTACCGTATCGGAGGTGGAGTCCGCCCAGATGCCGAGGACATCAGCATTCACGTCTTGCGTCACGAGCACCATCACCTCGCGCACGGCGTCCGGGTAAACACGCGGCCTGACCAGATAACTCCTGGACCAGCCGGCTTCGGTTTCTGTGAGTTGCACGATGTCACCGATCGGAATGCCTCTCGGGAATATACCGCCGACGCCCGACGTCACGATCTCGGTCCCGGCGGCGAGCTCGGCTTGGAACGGGATACCATCCAGCCGCATGAGCAGCGGTCGCTCGCTCATTGATCGGATGATCCCAAACGCGCCACCATCCGCGGTCATCGCACTGGCGCGAAAGTCGCGGTGCGTCCAGAAATCCCCGACAGCCTGACCGGGAGAGGCGACGCGGATCACGCCCACGAGACCGGACGAAGCAACCACGGGTGCGCCGGGCCGCAGCCCGGAGTTCGTCCCGACATCGATGACGAACGAGCGCTCCACCTGCTCGCCAGAACGGCCTGCCGGATACAGGTTCGCCGGCAATAGCTGCCCCCGCCCTCGCTCGGCCAAGCCAAGCAGCGCCCGCAGGCGCTGGTTTTCCTCCGCCACGTTCTCGCGCTCGAGCAGGCGGGCGGCGAGCGAATCGCGTTCCAGACGCAAGCCCGCGGCCTGGTTGCGCAATCGACGCGCGTCGCGGATAACGCTCTGCAGCGAAAGCGGCGGTGCCAACACAGTGGACTGGATAGCCGTCGCCAGCACGAGCTGCTGCCGGTGGGGCAGCGTAATGATCACGACCGCGGCCAGAAGCCAGACCAGCAGCCCGGGCAGACCACCGCGTGCCGGCCGGTCCCGGCCCAAGTCCGGTCGTCCGCTCACCCGGCTCAGGTAGCCAGCACCCCTCGGTACTTCGGAAGATCGTCGAGGATTCGTCCGGCGCCACGTACCACGCACGTCAGCGGTTCCTCGTCAACGTGAATGGGCAGGTTAGTCTCTTCCTGAAGCAAACGGTCCAATCCGCGAATCAGCGAGCCTCCTCCAGTCATCACGATACCGCGATCGACGATATCACTCGCCAGCTCGGGCGGCGTAATCTCCAGCGAGCGCCGGACCGCTTCCACGATCTGCTGGATCGGCTCTTGAATGTGCTCGCGCACTTCCTCCGAGTGAATGCGAACGGTCTTCGGGATGCCGGAGACGAGATCACGACCCTTCACATCCATCTCACGTTCTTCTCCGACGGGGCTCGCGGACCCGATCTGAATCTTGATCGCCTCTGCCGTGGGCTCTCCGATCAGCAGATTGTAGTTCTTGCGGAGGAAAGAGACGATCGACACATCGATCTCGTCACCACCAACGCGGATCGACGTATCGGACACGATGCCGCCGAGCGCGATGACGGCGATCTCCGTCGTGCCACCTCCGATATCAATGACCATGTTGCCGGTGGGCGTTTCGACGGGCAGTCCGACACCGATCGCCGCGGCCATTGGCTCCGCGACCATGTAGACGTCCTTCGCGCCCGCGGCCTGCGCGCCGGCGCGCACAGCCCTCCGCTCGAGTTCGGTGATTCCCGACGGCACACCGATGACCACACGCGGCTTCAGCCGGAAGATCCGCTTCGCCGTGACGGTCTTCAGAAAATGTCGCAACATCAGCTCGCTGATGTCGACATCTGCGATCACACCGTCCTTCAGCGGTCGAATCGCCTCGATACCGCCGGGAGTACGGCCAAGCATACCCTTGGCCTCGAGTCCAACACCGACGAGTTTGCCGTTCGACTTGTCCACGGCCACCACAGATGGCTCGTTGAGGACGATCCCCTCGCCCTTGACGTATACCAGCGTGTTGGCCGTCCCCAAATCGACGGCAATATCGTTGACCGGAAGCAGTCTACCAGAGACGAGCCAGTTGAAGCTCATATTAATCCGATTGCTCTCCTAGAAACGGCCCGCGGGGGGACACACCGCCCTCCAGAACACCTGGCTAAAGCGGGCGGACAGGAACACCCAGACCGAGAAAGGTAGATAGAACGGGCGGGACAGCGCAATCCGTCCCGCCCGCCCCATTTCCAACGATCACCCTCGCTCCAGCGCCAGCCTCAGCTGAGGAAACCGTCGATCGGTGTGTACTCGAGGTCAAACGCCTCGGCCACACCCTTACATGTCACCTTGCGGTCCACCATGTTGACGCCCAGCGCGAGGGCGGGATCCTGCTTGCAGGCGCTGATCCAGCCTCCGTCCGCCAGTCTGAGCGCGTACGGGAACGTCGCGTTCGTCAGCGCCAGCGTGGACGTCCGCGGCACGCCGCCGGGCATATTGGCGACACAGTAGTGTGTGACTTCCTCAACGACATACGTCGGATGCTCGTGTGTCGTCGGTTTCGTCGTCTCGATGCACCCACCCTGGTCAACGGCTACGTCGACGATCACGGCTCCGGTCTTCATCAGCTTCAGGTCATCCCTCAAGACCAGGTACGGTGCCTTCGCGCCGGGCAGTAGCACGGCGCCCACCAGCAGGTCGGCCCGCTCGATCGCCTCCAGGATGTTCGTGCGGTTCGAATAGACCAGGTCCACATTCGCCGGCATCACGTCTTCCAGATAGCGCAGACGCTCGAGATTCAGGTCGAGGATCACGACGCGCGCGCCCAAGCCCGCCGCCATCTTCGCCGCGTGGGTTCCGACGATGCCGCCACCCAATACCACTACCTCCGCCGACGGCACGCCCGGCACACCTCCCAGCAGAATACCGCGGCCCCCGAAGTTCTTCTCCAGGTACTTCGCACCCTCCTGGATCGCCATTCGGCCCGCTACCTCACTCATCGGTGTCAGAAGTGGAAGCTCGCCCGACGGCAGCTGCACGGTCTCATAGGCGATCGAGACGGCGCCGCTGTCGCGCAGCGCCACCGTCAACTCCTCCGACGCCGCGAAGTGGAAGTAAGTGAAGATTACGTGGTCGGCCTTGATCCGCGGATACTCCACGTCGATCGGCTCCTTGACCTTCACGATCATCTCGGCTTGGCCCCAGACCTCATCCGCGGTGCCAATGATGGTCGCGCCAACGTCCGTGTACGCCGTATCCTCGAAACCGCTTCCCAGACCGGCGCCCTTCTCGATCAAGACCTCGTGGCCGTTGCGGACCATCATCTCGGCGCCGGCCGGCACCATAGCGATCCGGTTCTCCCCCGGTTTGATCTCCTTCGGTACCCCAACGATCATCGTTCTAGCCTCGCTTGCTTTGTAGCCAGACCTGCTCTAATCGCACGAGATCCATACCAGACAAACTCAGCCCGGGCTTTCCGCGCTCGGACCAAGACTGACAATCGAATGCCGCTCGGGAGCATAGTAAACTCGGCAGATATCGGCCACCTCGTCCTCCTTCACGGCGTCGATTCGCCCGCAGATCTCATCCAGCGTCAGGTACGGTTCGCCGTAGAGCGCCGTGCCCGCCAACCTCTGTAGGCGCGCCGAGGTGGATTCCAGAGACAGGACCACCTGGCCCTTGGTCTGGTTCTTCACCGCCTCCAACTCGGCCGCCCCCAAGCCCGAGTCGGAAACATGTCTCAATTCGCCCCGAACCTCCTCGACCGCCCGTTCGGCCGTATCGCTCCTCGTCGCCATGTACACGCCAGCCAAGCCCGCCTGCGCATAGAAAGACTGGAAGCTGTAAATCGTGTAGACCAGCCCCAACTCTTCCCGGACCCGCTGAAACAACCGACTGCTCATGCCGCCGCCCAACGCCGTCGACACGAGGATCGACGCATAACGGCGCGGGTCGCTGCGTGGGAATGTAGCCGCGCCCATGCAGACGTGCACTTGCGCGCTCTTTCGCTCATGGTTGTCCTGGCTGGGTCCCACCGGCCGCGGTGTTTGCAAGTTCGGCGCCACACCGAGTCCGGCATTGGTCGGAAAGTGCCGCGATACCAGCTCGAGCAGATCATCGTGCTGAACGTTACCTGCGGCGGCGATCACGCAAGTATTGGGTTTGTAGGCCCGTTGCCAGAGGTCCAGCACGTCCTCCCGCCTCAGCCCCTGCACGGTGTCCCGCGTGCCAAGAACCGGATTTCCGTACGGGTGGTCACCCCAGAGCGATCGAGCGTGCAGGTCGAAAACCAGCTCCTCGGGCGTATCCTCGACCCCCGCGATCTCTTCCAAGACCACGTTGCGCTCGACCTCCAGATCGCTCTCGACCAACAACGGCCTGAAGACCAGATCCGTGAGAATCTCCACGGCTATCGGGAGGTGTTCATCGAGCACCCGGGCATGCACCGCCGAGTGCTCCCTCGACGTGTACGCGTCGAGAGCCCCGCCGATGCCTTCGATCCCGAGCGCGATCTCGCGAGCGGAACGATTCTCCGTCCCCTTGAAGACCATATGCTCGAGAAGATGGGCCGCCCCCATCTTGGCTGCCGGATCGTGACTGGCGCCCCAGCGTATCCAAATCCCCACCGCCGCCGAGCGAACGGCGGGGATGTGCTCCGAGAGAACCAGCGGGCCATCCGCTAACTCGGTCCGATAGACCCGGTCGTCGAGCTGAACCGTCTGGGGACCGCCCATGGTCAGCAGGCCCCCGCCCAATCAGAAAGGGACAAAAAAGCCCGTCCCGCACGACGGCGGGACAGGCTTGCACCGACTGCGACGCAGTGCCTCACGACGATTTCGCCGTCTCCGCTTCGGCCGCCAGCGCCGCCCGACGGGACAGGCGCATGCGACCACGGTCGTCGACAGAAATCAGCTTCACCGAGATCACGTCGCCGCTCTTGACCACGTCCTCGGTCTTAGCGACGCGGCCCTCTTCCAACTCCGAGATGTGACACAGCGCTTCCACGCCGGGCAGTATCTCGACGAACGCGCCGAACGACGTCGTGTTCTTCACCACGCCCTTATAGATTTTGCCGATCTCGGGCTCTTGCACGATCGCCTCGATGATCTCGCGGGCCCGCTCCCCGGCCTCACCACTGACCGACGAGATCGTAACGAGTCCACCGTCCTCGATGTTCACTTCCGCGCCGGTTTCCTCCTCGATGCCGCGGATCGTCTTGCCCTTCGGCCCAATGATCTCACCGATCTTCTCCGGCTTGACCTGCAGCGTAATAATGCGCGGCGCCATCGGGGCCAGGCTCGAACGGGGTTCGGCCAGCGTCTTGTCCATTATGTCGAGAATCTGCAGACGCGCTTCACGCGCCCGTGTCATAGCCTCACGCAGCAGATCGGTCGAAATGCCTTCGATCTTGATGTCCATCTGCACGGAAGTAATGCCCTTGCGCGTCCCGGCGACCTTGAAGTCCATGTCGCCGAGGTGATCCTCGATGCCCATGATGTCGGTCAAAACCGCCGTTCTGTCGCCTTCCTTGATCAAACCCATGGCGATCCCGGCACAGGCCGCGCGCATTGGGACGCCAGCCTGCATGAGAGCCAGCGAACCGCCGCACACGGTCGCCATCGACGACGAGCCATTCGACTCGAGTATGTCACTGACGACCCGAATCGTGTACGGGAACTCCTCGTAGGCCGGCAACAACGGCTGGATGGCCCGCTCGGCCAGAGCGCCGTGACCGATCTCACGCCGCGAGGGACCGCGAAACTGCCGGACTTCGCCCACCGAGAAAGGCGGGAAGTTGTAATGCAGCATGAACGACTTCGATGTCTCCTGCGTGACATCGATCGTGTCTATGCGCTGCTCGTCGCGGCTCGTACCCAAGGTGACCACGGCCAGGGATTGCGTGCTGCCGCGCGTAAACAACGCCGTCCCGTGAGTCCGCGGCAACAGGCCGACCTCACATGTGATGGGCCGAATCTCATCCGGTTTGCGGCCATCGACACGCTCACCCTGCTCAAGGATCTGTTTGCGCAGCGTCTCGTACTCGATCTTGTCGATGACCTGGTGAACCTGCTCGGCGAAGTTGTCGATGCCCTCTTCGTAGGTGTCGGACATCTCCTCGATGATGTCTTGCCGCAGCGCCGAGAGAGCAGCGCTGCGCTCCTCTTTGTTCGGGAGATTCAGCGACTCGTCGACCCTCTGGGCCGCGAGCTCGTTCACACTCGCCGCCAGTTGACCGTCGAGCTCGAGCGGCGACCAAGCCATCTTCGGTTTGGCTAGCGGCTCGACCAGCTCGCGTTGGACCGCGACCAGCTCGCGAATTCCCGCGTGGGCGAACTCGAGCGCTGCCAGAAGCTCCTCCTCGGAACATTCCAGGGCGCCGCCTTCCACCATGTTGATCGAGTCTTCCGAACCGGCGACGACTATGTCGACATCCGAGAACTCGAGTTGCTGGAAGGTCGGGTTCAGTACCCACTCCCCGTCCAGGCGACCGACGCGAACCGCGGCGACCGGACCGGCGAAGGGAACACTCGAGAGGTTCAACGCGACCGACGCCCCGAGCAACCCCAGGACATCCGCATCGTTCTCCTGATCCGCCGACAGAATGTAGATGACGACCTGGACTTCATGCAGGAAGCCCTTCGGGAACAGAGGTCGGATCGAGCGGTCGATCTGCCGCGCGGAGAGTATCTCCTTCTCGCTGGGCCGACCTTCGCGCTTGAAGAATCCCCCGGGGATCTTACCCGCAGCGTAGCTCTTCTCTCGGTATTCCACCGTCAATGGGAAAAACGGTAGCTTCGTCGGCTTGTCTTCGGCGACGACCGTCGCGAGCACCGCGGTTTCTCCAAACTGCACCAGGACGGCGCCATCCGCCTGCCTGGCCATACGGCCGGTCTCCAGCATTAGGTTCCGGCCCGCGAAATTGCGTTCTATCAAAGTTGCCATGGTATACAACTACTCTTTGCGTGTCTGTGTGTAACCAAAGGAGAGGCCCCCGAGCATTGGATCAGGGGCCTTGCCGAGTTAGCCTCGAAGCTTCAGATCCTGGATCAGCTGCCGGTAAAGCTCGGGATTCGTCCGGCTCAGATATCGGAGCAAGCGTCGACGTTTGCCGACCCACTTCAACAGCCCCTGACGACTATGGTGGTCCTTCGCGTGCACGCGCAGGTGTTCGGTGAGGTCCGCGATTCTTCGCGTCAACAGCGCTATCTGCACCGCCGTGGAGCCACGGTCTGATGGGTGCATTTGATATTTCGTGATCAGAGCGTCTCGCTCTTCCTTCGTCATTACCATGCTTTCGCCACTCTCTGGCTTGCCTTGCCAACTGACAGTTTTCGCTAGTCTGTATAGCCTGGGGAACTTATTCCGGGCTGCCACCCATGTAAAGGCGCCCTGCGCCGCGCTCGAAGTACTCCACCGCCGCCGCCCGGTCCCACCTCATCTGATCCACCAACTCGGCCGCCGAGGCGAACGGCCTGACCCCGCGTAGACGGGTCAGGAACTCGACCCGGACGAGATCGCCGTAGACGTCTCCTTCGAAGTCCAGCAGGTGCAATTCGATCGAGGGCGGCGAGCCCCGAAAGGTCGGCCGCGGACCGAGGTGGAGCAGACCGGGTCCTTGGAACGACCTCAGCGCCGCTCGCACCGCGTAGATCCCCTCGCGCGGAAGGAGCTTGTCCCCGTGTGCCGTGCTCACATTCGCCGTTGCAAAGCCAAGCGTCCGGCCACGACCCTCGCCGTGAACCACGACTCCCGTCAGCGCGTACGGGCGCCCGAGCCCGCGCGTCGCCCGCTCCATATCACCGGCTTCCACGGCCCGCCGCAGCCGCGTTGACGAAATTTCATCGCCGTTCATCAGTACGCGGTCCACCACTTCGACTTCGAAGCCGAAGCGCCGGCCAATCGCGGCGATCGTCTCAACATCACCGCTGCGCCCGCGACCGAAACCGTGGTCGTAGCCCACGACCAGGTATCTCAGGCCAAGACGCGCCATCAGTACCTGCCGGACGAATTCCTCGGGTAGGTATAACGACAGAGACCGCGTGAAGTTGAGGAACACGGCGTAGTCGAGCCCGGAAAGCGCCAAGATCTCTTTCTTTTCGTTCGACGTCGTCAGCAATCGCGGAGCGGCCTCCGGACGGAGGATCTTCAGCGGATGGGGGTCGAAGGTGACCAGGACGCTTCTCAGCCCCTCCGCATCCGCCACCTCACGCAACCGACTCAGCACAGCCCAGTGGCCACGGTGCACACCGTCGAATGTGCCCACCGTGATGCAAGTCGGGCCGCCGAGGTCGCCCGGCTGACGGAGCGGTTCGTTTCCCGCCGAAACCCTCATTCGGCCGTGCCTTTCGGCGCGTCCCCACGGGGGAACACCTTC
>JASFMO010000107.1:0-8612 GCA_050117535.1 Gemmatimonadales bacterium
AAGGCGAACCGCTCCAGGTCGGCGTGCACCGGGTGAACGTCGAGCGCCTGGTCCCGAGCGCGGCGCGCCAGTCGCTCGAGGCCTTCGCGGGACACATCCACGGCCACGACGGTGAATCCGCGGCGGGCCAGGAACAGCGCGTTGCGGCCCGCACCGCAGGCCACATCGAGCGCGAGGCCCGGCGGTTCGAGCCAGGCCTCGGCGTCCTCGAGTATCGTTGCGGGCCGGTCGATGTCGGCCCAATCGCCGTCGCGATAGCGCTCGTCCCAACGCGCCCGGTCCGCCTCGTTCATCGCGCCGCTTAGCCGTTCCTCCGCTAGTAGACCTCGGTCTTGCGGGGCCCGGTGGGCTGTTTCTGTGGCAGTATGTCCTTGAAGTGCCAGCCGCCGCGCTCGCCGAAGCCGCGTGAACGGCGCGCGAAGTCGAACACCTTGCCGTCGGCTAGCTCGGTATCCTCTCTTATCAAGGTTACGGCCACGCCCTCGAGCTTCGTGGGGTCCAGCTCCATCGCCGCACAGACGCGCTCGACGGCCGTCGCGAAGTCGGTTGCCACGACCTTGGCGTGGAACTGCTCCGCCGAGCCGAGGTAATGCTTGCCGCGGAAGATCACGCGATAGAGATGACGGTTGGATCCCGCCTTCTCTCGGCAGGTGAGCGGCTTGGCCATGGCTTTCTTGGCCTGCTTGGCCACCGCTTGCTTGGCCCGCTTGGCTATCTTCTTCGGCGTCGCTTCTTTGGCCTTCTTGGATGTCTTCTTCTTAGCCATCACGCATTCGTTTGCCGGGCCGGATCGAGGACCTTGTCGGCCTCGGCGGCGTCCATCAACCCCTCTTCGACGACCAACTCGCGTATCGTCTTGCTCTTGACGAGGGCATCTTTCGCGATCTTCGCTGCCTTGTCGTACCCGATGATCGGCGCCAGGGCCGTCGCCAGGGCGGGGCTGAGCTCGGCATAGGTGCGGCAGCGCTCGCGGTCGGCCTCGATACCAGAGATGCACCGATCCACGAAGATGTGGCCGACATTGGCTAAAATATCTATAGACTGGAGCAAGTTGTAGGTCATGACCGGGATCATGACGTTCAACTCGAAGTTGTCCGACTGGCCGCCGATCGTGATCGTCGCGTCGTTGCCGATCACCTGAGCCGCGACCTGGCGCACCGCCTCCGGCATCACGGGGTTCACCTTGCCGGGCATGATCGACGAGCCCGGCTGGGTCGCCGGAATCGAGATCTCGCCCAGGCCGCAGCGCGGGCCCGTGGCCAGCCAGCGAATGTCGTTGGCGATCTTGCTCATGCTCACCGCAACCGTCTTCAGTGCGCCGCTCGCCTCGACCAGCGCGTCGCGCGCCGCCTGGGCCTCGAAGTGGTTGGGCGCTTCCACGAAGTCGTGCTCGAACAGCTCTGATAGCTTGGCGCAAACGCGGGGGGCGAACTCCGGGTGCGCGTTCAGCCCCGTCCCCACGGCCGTGCCGCCGATGGCGAGCTCGGACAGATGGGGCAGCGTGTTCTCGACGCGCCGGATCCCGTGCTCGATCTGGCTGGCGTAGCCGCTGAACTCCTGGCCCAGCATGACGGGCGTGGCGTCCTGCAAGTGGGTGCGGCCCGTCTTGACGACGTCGGCGAACTCCTTCGACTTGGCGGCCAGCGCGTTATGTAGCTTGCGGAGGGCTGGCAGCAGGTCGGCCACGATCGCCGAAGCGGCCGAAACGTGGGAGGCCGTGGGGATCACGTCGTTGCTCGATTGGCCCTGGTTGACGTGATCGTTCGGGTGAACGTCCTTCGACCCGATCGCGCCGCCGAGGATCTGCGTCGCCCGGTTCGCGATCACCTCGTTGGCGTTCATGTTGGTCGAGGTGCCCGAGCCGGTCTGGAAGATGTCGACGACGAACTGATCGTCGAGCTTACCGTCCATCACCTCCTTGGCCGCCGCCTCGATCGCTTTGCCTCTGCGCTCGTCAACGACGTCCAGCGCCACGTTCACCTGGGCCGCCGTCATCTTGATCGCGCCCAGAGCGCGTATGAAGTGGCGCGGAAACCGCAGTCCGCTGACCGGGAAATTCTCGACCGCCCGCTGTGTCGACGCGCCATAGAGAGCATCCGCCGGGACCTTCATCTCACCGAGGGTGTCCTTCTCGATCCTATAATTGCTCGCAGCCATCTCCAGCTCCGTTCCTAGCTACGGGGTGCGGCACGAGGGCATGAACCGAGGTTACGAACGGAAAGATAGGCCACTGTTGTCGGCTCGGACAGGTCACCGCCGCTATTGAAACGGCCGAGGCCCGGCTGTACTCTTGATACTTCGGATCAGCCCCCCGAACGCACCCCAATCAGCAACCGGGAGATCGACATGCGGGCGAGCAGTGGACCGTGGCTGGCAGGGCGTGAGTCGCGCGCGCGGCGCGAGAGGGTCGGCGGGTCGGCGATGAAGGGCGAAACGGGCGGCGCACGGCGGCTCGCTACTGTGGTAGCCGCGCTCGTCGTCACGGCCGGTTGCACGCGGAGCGCCGGTCCCGCCGAGCCCGTCCCCATGGGGCCGGTTCCGGTCCTGCGCATGGAGTTGTCGGAGATCTTCTCCGATCCTGCCTTCGGCAATGCCCACTGGGGGGTCATGGTCCAATCGCTCGAGAACGGCGAGATAGTCTACCGCCAGAACGCCGACAAGCTTTTCATGCCGGCGTCCAATAACAAACTGATCACCGCGGCGGTGTCGCTGGCCCGGCTCGGAGCCGACCACCGCTTCCAGACGCGGATAGCGGCGACGGGCCCGGTCTCGGAGGGTGGGGTGTTGGAAGGGGATCTCGTCGTGATCGGCGGAGGCGATCCGGCGATATCGGAGCGGTTCTACGACGATGATCCGACGGCGGCCTTCCGCGACTGGGCCGATTCTCTGAAGGCGCGGGGTGTCAGGAGGATCAGCGGCGACGTCATCGGTGACGATGACTTGTTCGACGACGTCCACGTCGGGCCGGGCTGGTCGTGGGATTATCTCGATTCCTACTACGCCGCCGAGATCGGCTCGCTGCTCTACAACGAGGGTGCCGTCACGTACCGGATCGCGCCGGGCGACTCGGTCGGGGAGCCGGCCAAGATCGACAGTCTGCCGCGGACGGGCTATCTGAAGCTGGATGTCGATGTGACGACGGTGGCCGACAGCCTCGGCGTCTTCGTTCGAAGCGATCGCAGCCCGTTCAGCAACGACGCGCGCTTGTGGGGTGAGATCTGGGTCAACGGCGATACCGTCACCCGTTACCTCGCTCCACACGATCCGACGCTCCTCTTCGTCACGGTGTTGGGCGAAGTGCTCGAGGCGGAGGGGATCGAGGTCGAGGGCGGTCCGGCCGATATGGATGACCGGGCGGAGCGCCCGGAGGCCGAGGATCTGGCAACGCTGTTCATCCACGAGTCGCCGACACTGGCCGAGATCGTCAGGCCGTTTCTCAAGCGCAGCCAGAATCAGATCGGTGAGATGTTGATGCGCTATCTGGGCGCCACGACCTCGGGTACAGGAAGCATCCGTGCGGGTCGCGACGCGGTGGAGGCGACGCTGACGGGTTGGGGGCTGACACCGAAATCGTACATCTACGCCGATGGCTCGGGCCTGTCGCGCTACAACTATGTGAGCCCGGACGCCCTCGTTAGGCTGCTGCGCGTGATGGCGCGGCGTCCAGAGTTCGACGTGTTCTACGAGTCGCTACCCATCGCCGGTGTGGACGGGACGCTGAGGAACCGGATGCGCGGCACGCGGGCGGAGGGCAACGCGCGCGCCAAGACCGGTTCGATCTCGAACTCGCGCGCGCTGTCGGGCTATGTCACGACGCTCGACGGCGAGATGCTGATCTTCGCCATGATCGCGAACAACTTCGACGTGTCGTCCCGCGCGGCCGAGTATGTACAGGACCTGGCGATCGAGCGCCTGGCGAATTTCAGCCGGCGCTAGACACGCCAGAATATCGAATATCGAACATCGAATGTTGAATGTTGAATGTTCGATTATTGGAAATTGGATATTCGATATTCGGAAGTCAGTGCTAGCCTTCTAACGTCGAGACATCGCCCTCGGGCAGGCCCTGTGCGCGCGCCTTCAGCAGGCGCCGCATGATCTTGCCGGAGCGCGTCTTCGGTAGCTTCTCGACGAACTCGACCTGCTCGGGCTTGGCGATGGGGCCCACCTCGCGGCCGACGTGCTGAATCAGCTCGGCGGCCAATTCGGGCTTGGCCGTGAAGCCCGACTTCAGGATCACGTACGAGTAGATCACATTGCCGCGCACCTCGTGCGGCATACCGATCGCGGCGGCCTCGGCCACCGCCGGGTGACTGACCAGGGCCGACTCGATCTCGGCGGTGCCGAGTCGGTAGCCCGAAACTTTGATCACGTCGTCCATGCGGCCGATGATCCAGAAGTAGCCGTCTTCGTCGATCTTCGCCGAATCGCCCGTCAGGTATTTGCCGGGGTAGGTCGACCAGTATTGCTCGACGTAGCGGTCCGGATCCTTGTAGATACCACGCAGCATCGAAGGCCACGGCGTCGTGATCACCAACTTCCCCTCTTCGCCGGGCTTGACCGGATTGCCGGCCTCGTCGAGCACCTCGGCCTGGATGCCGGGGAACGGTTTCGTCCCGGAGCCCGGTTTGAGCGGGTAGGACGGCACCGGCGTGATCATGAAGGCGCCCGTCTCGGTCTGCCACCATGTGTCGATGATCGGGCAGCGGCCTTTGCCCACGACGTCGTAGTACCAGCGCCAGGCCTCCGGGTTGATCGGCTCGC
The DNA here is from genome assembly GCA_050117535.1 of Gemmatimonadales bacterium. GTDB lineage: Bacteria > Gemmatimonadota > Gemmatimonadetes > Palauibacterales > KS3-K002 > JASFMO01. The sequence goes on from JASFMO010000107.1 coordinate 4,765, forward strand.
CCACGCTGCCCAGCAGACGCAGGGTGGAGGTGTCCCGCTTGTTGGCCCAGGACTCGCCGAATCGCATGAGCCCGCGTATCGCCGTGGGCGCCGTGTACAGGATCGTCACCCCGTACTTCTCGACAATCCGCCACCAGCGGTCGGGGTAGGGATAGGTCGGGGCACCCTCGTACATGATCGAGGTGGCGCCGAGGATCAGCGGCCCGTAGACGATGTAGCTGTGCCCGGTGATCCAGCCGGGGTCGGCGGCGCACCACCAGCGGTCCTCGTCCTTCAGATCGAAGGCGTACTTCAGCGTGGTCGCGATTCCGACCTGGTAGCCGCCGTGCGTGTGGACGATCGCCTTGGGTTTTCCCGTCGTGCCGGACGTGTAGAGCAGGAAGAGCGGGTCTTCGGCGTCCATCTCCTCGGTGGCGCAGCGCTGGCCTTCGCCCCGCGCGATGGGCAGCGACATCAGGTCATCGTAGAAGTAATCCCGCTCGGACTCCATGGCCACGGCCTCGCCGGTGCGACGCACCACGACGACGTGCTCGACCGTACCGCAACGACGCAACGCCTCGTCGGCGATCTGCTTCAGGGGGACGATTTTCCCTCGCAGGAATCCGCCGTCGGCGGTGATCAACACGCGCGACTCCGAGTCCTCGATCCGCTCGGCCAGCGCCTCCACAGAGAAGCCTCCGTACACCACGGAGTGGACGGCACCGATCTTCGCACAGGCCAGCATCGCCATCATCAACTCCGGGATGCGCGGCATGTAGATCGTCACGCGATCGCCCTTGCGCACGCCCATGCTCTTGAGAATGTTGGCGAATTGGCAGACTTCGCGGTTCAGTGCGAAGTAGCTGAAGGTCCGCAAGGTACCGTCCTCGCCCTCCCAGACGAGGGCGAGTTTGTTCCGGACGGCGGTGTTCTGGTGGCGGTCGAGCGCGTTGAGAACGACGTTGGTCTTGCCGCCGATGAACCACTGGTAGAACGGCGCGCTCGAGTCATCGAGGACTCGGTCCCATGGCTGGTACCAGTCGAGCTCGCGAGCTCGCTGCTCCCAGAACGCGATCGGATCTGCCGCCGCTTCCGCGCGCAACGCGTCGTAATCGGAAACATGGGCCGCGTTGACGATGTCCTCGGACGGGCGGTAGTAGTTGTTGTCGCTGGCCATGAGACCTCCTCGCTGTCGGCTTGGCTGTGCGATAGTCCGCGCGGGCGGCAGACCCCAAAGTTCTGAGACTGGCCCGGAATTGCAAGAACGGTTCTTGACAAGAGCCCGCAGGGCGGGCGCTAAGTGGAGGTTGCCGATGACGGATTGGGCGGAAGTCGAAGCGCGAATGCAGAAATACGCGCTGACCCCTATGGAGATGGACCTGCGGGGCTACGATCAGCGGGAACGGGCGTTGCTGAAGGAGCTGCTGGAGGCGGCGCGCCTGACCGACGAGATCTTCTGGCGACAGACCTCGAGCCTGGCGGTCCGGATGCGCGATGAGCTGACGGCAACGCGTCCGGAAGATGACCCGGTGCGCCGGTTCTATAGGATGCAGGCGGGCCCCTACGACCGGCTGGATCACGACGCGCCGTTCATCGGGGGCATTCCGCCGAAACCGCCGGGAGCCGGGTACTATCCCGATGACCTGACGGCCGACGAGTTCAACCGCTGGATTGAGGAACACCCGGAGGACCGCGAGGCGTTCCTGTCTCCCTACACGCTAATTCGACGGGAAGACGACCGACTGGTGGCGGTACCCTACCACGAGGCCTACGCCGAGTACGTCGAACCGGCCGCCGCGGCGCTCCGTCGTGCGGCCGACCTGGCGGAGCACGAAGGCTTCGCGCGTTACCTGAGGCTGAAGGCGGACGCGATGCTCAGCGACGAGTACTTCGATGCCGACGCGGCGTGGATCGGCATGACGGGCAACGCGTTCGACATCACTATCGGCCCGTTCGAGGTCTACGAGGACGGGTTGATGGGCAACAAGGCGGCTTACGAGGCCAGCGTCGAGATCGTCGATCGGGAGGAGAGCGCCAGGCTCGAGATCTATAGGCAGCATCTCGGGGCGATGGAGGCGCACCTGCCGTACGACGACCGCTACAAGCCCAAGGACCACTCATTCACGGCGACGTTCACGATCGTGCGCGACATCTATCGCGGCGGGTATCTGCGCGTCGGATATCAGGCGGTGGCGTGCAGCCTACCCAACGATCCGCGCGTGACAGAGACGGTGGGCAGCAAAAAGACGTTCTGGAAGAACTTCTTCGAGGCGCGCCTGAACCAGGTCATCCTGCCGATCGCTCGCGAGCTGGTGGCGGAAGGTCAAATTGATGACGTCGAGGCCCAGGCCTTCTTCGAAGTGGTATTGCTGCACGAGATCGCCCACGCGCTGGGGCCGCGGTACGCGCACACCGCGCAGGGTCGGGTACCGATCAATCAGGCGCTCACGACTCACTATACCTGGATCGAGGAGGCGAAGGCGACGGCCGCCGGTCTGGAGTGTCTCTCGTACCTGATCGAGGCCGGGGTGACCGAAGCGTCGGTGCGGCGAAGGTACTACGCCTCGTACCTAGGAAGTATATTTCGGACCATTCGGTTCGGGACGGGCGAGGCGCATGGGCTGGCCGCGTTGGTCGAGCTCAACTACTTGTTGACCGGCGGCGGCATCCTTTACGACGAGTCGACCGGGCGCTACGCGGTCGACCACGAGGCGCTGCCCGAGCAAATCACGGCGCTGGCCGAGCAGCTGTTGATGATCGAGGCAACCGGCGACGTGTCGGCGGCACAGGCCATGAAGGACCGTTACGGCACAGTGGACCGGAGACTAGAGTCAGCGCTCGAGCGCGTGCGAGACGTTCCCATCGATCCTTCACCTATCTACCGTAACATTGGGTAGCGGCCGTGCCGGTTGGACAGCAGCCGGCGGTTGGAGGCAGTAAACGATGAGGTGTAGAATTCTGACGCTTTTGGTCGCCGTCGCTGGATGGCTCCTGATGGCCGACGGCGCGGCCGGTCAGTCGAGGGCCTCGCGAGAGCTGGCGGATCTGTTCGAGGACGAGTGGGAGCACCGGCTGGAAGAGGATCCGCTGTTCGCTACCCGTGTGGGCGATCACCGCTACAACGACAATCTGCCCGAGGTGTCGCCGGGCGACTTCGACGACCGGCTCAAGGCCAGTCGTGACTTCCTCAAGCGCGTCCAATCGATCGACCGCGAGGACCTGCCGCCGGACGGGCGGATCAACGCGAGGCTGTTCGAGCATCTGATGCGGGACCGGGTGGCCGAGCACACGTTTCGCGCGCACTTGATCCCGATCACCAACCGCGAGGGGTTTCACGTCTCGTTTCCGCAATTGCCCGCCTGGGTACCGCTCGCCAGCGTGGAGGATTATGAGGATTACATCGCGCGGCTCGAGGCGTTCGAGGAGTATGCGGAGCAACATATCGAACTGATGCGGAAAGGCATCGAGGAAGGCATCACGCTGCCGAGAGTCGTCTTGGAAGGCTACGAGGCCACGCTGGAGCCTCACATCGTCGACGATCCGGTTGAGAGCCTTTTGTTCGCCCCGTTCGAGCATTTCCCCGCAGCGGTCCCGCAAAGCGAGCGCGAGCGTCTGACGCGTCGGGGGCGGACGGCGATCGTCGAGTCCGTGGTGCCGGGCTACGTGGCTTTCCTGGCCTTCATGCGCGAGGAATACTACCCGGCGGCGCGCGAGGAGATCGCGGCGCGTCTGCTTCCGAATGGTCAGGCCTTCTACGAGCACCGCATCCGGCACTTCACGTCGCTCGACCTGACGCCGCCCGAGGTCCACACCGTCGGCCTGGTCGAGGTTCGGCGAGTTCGGCAGGAGATGGAGGAGGCAGCCCGTCG
>JASFMO010000108.1:0-8603 GCA_050117535.1 Gemmatimonadales bacterium
TCGTCGATGCGAATCGCGTTGCCTTCGTCGTCGTCGATCGTGTTCTGCTTCGGGTCGTACCACGTGGCGCCCAACGTGAACGACATGAACGGCTGGGCCTGGCCTCGCGCCACGTAGCCGAGGCCACCGATCTGGAAATAGTTCACCGCCACGTCCGTCAGGTCGCGCTTGATCCCGCCGAACTGGTCGTACGTGAACTTCGTGTCCTGTCGCGCGTAGCTGAGCTCGACCTGGCCGCCCGGCCTCACATTGACGTCGAGGAGCACACCGTAGTTCATATCACCGGCGAGCCCCACTTTGCCGTTCCGCGTGCTGACCGAGTTTCCGAACACGTAGCCCACGAACGGGGTGATCTCGGCTTTGTGCTGTGCCCAGGCTGGTGTCGTCACGATCAGCAGGCCCGTGGCGGCGGACAGAATGGCCCTCAGTTTGAACATGTTGTCTCCCTTGGCGGTTTGGAAGTCCTTGGCCGCGTAATATCGAGTCGCCGGCAGGCTGGCGCCAGTAGCGGGCGAGCCGACCAGGCGACTAGCCGTCTCCGGACTTCTGCGACGCCCGAACCCAGGCGGCGAACACAAACGCCATCGCGACCACCATCGCCCAGGCCGTACCGAGCTTCATGATCCCCGCCGCCAACTGCTGATCGCTCACCGGCGATGTGCCACCGATGGGCGGGGCCAACTCGTACGTCGCGTAAGCCGGAAACTTGCTGAACAGAAGGATGAAGAACGCCGGACGGATGATGATGCCATTGAGGCCTAGATAACCGAGCTTCCATACGTGGGTGAAATTGGGCCTCTCGGGCACCGGGCTCACCACGGGCCACCAGAAGACCAGGCCGGCCAGCAGCCACGCGATATCCAGCACGAACGAGCCGAGCTGGGTGGCCATCAGCCAGTCCACCAGCGAGGGCCAGTGCGTGACGCTGATCACGACGTTGAAGATGAAAAACGCCACGAGCGGTTGGGTGACGTCGTCGATGATCGCCCGCAGGCGGGGACGATGCTTCAGGCTTGCGTAGCTGTCCCCGGGTATCCCGAGGAGCAACAGCGGGGGCGCCACGAGCGCGATCAGCAGGTAGCGCGCCATGTGGACGCTCGCCAGGTAACCGGAGCCCAAGGGTGCCAAGGGCCAATCCAGGGCCAGCCACAGCGAGAACAGGCCGGCGGCGAAGAACGCTACCTTCCGCGACCGATGGGGCTGCTCTTGCCCGGCGGCTGTAGAGTCAGCACGCCGAATGTGCAGACCGTAGGCGACGGCGATCAGCGCGATGAATACCCAAACGCCGGGATACGCTTGCCACATCCAAGACCACGCAACGCCCTGGGACGCAGAACACCACCACTGCATGGTCTGTCCGACTAGTGGTGGTCGCCGCGGGCCGGGTCGAGTACACCCTCGAGCTTCGGCAGCGAGATGACCCGCGCCTGGACCGGTACCGCGCCGGCATAGCGAAAGCTGAGCGTTACATCGACCGTGTCGCCCGGTCCGATAGGCTCCTTTAGCTCGAGCAGCATGACGTGATAACCGCCTGGAGCGAGGTGGAGTCCGTCGCCTGGCGGCACCACCAGCGACTCGACAGGCTCCATCCGCATCATGCCGCCGTCCGCGACGGTGCGATGGATCTCAGCCAGTTCGGCGATCGGAGTGGAAACAGCTATGAGGTGATCCGCAACGGGTCCGTGGTTTGCCACAGTGAAGTACATCGCGGCACGTTCACCCATGACGGGTTCGGAGATGTAGACGGACGATATCTCCAGGTCGGTCTCCGCACCCCCTCGGTCAGAACAACCCGTCGCGCCGGCAACGAGCGCTATGGCTAGCGGTAGGAAACGGCACGCCGCATTTGATTGATTCTTGATCATTCTGCATCCCACGTTTCGCTGACCAGCTTGAGCAAGTCGTGCGACCAATCGGCCTGACGGGTTCCGAAGCCGTAGATGACGTGGGCGCGATCATCCTTTGTGAACGCCATCACGTAGGCCGAGTGGCCCACTTCGTATCCCCCCTCCTCGTTCTCCAGTTTCACCGAAGGAGGTAGGCCAAGCGACACGGCGATCTCGTTGACCTCTTCCTGTGTTCCGCGCAGCCCGATGAACGACGCGTCGAAGTTGTCCAACCAGGTCCGCAGTCGTTGCCGGGTGTCCCGGTCGGGGTCGGTCGTAATGAAGATTACCTTGATCTGCTGGCGAAGCTCGAAAGGGAGGCCCTTGAGCACCGTCCCGATGTTGGCCATATGAATGGGGCAGATATCGGGACAGTAAGTATAGCCGAAGAAGACCAGCGTGACGAAACCGGCTGTCTGCTCGACGAAATCGAACGGCTCGCCCTGGGTGTCGGTGAGCGTGAATTCGACCTTGTCCCTCGCTTGGGGGAGCACGGTGCCTCGGTACCCCGTGGACCTGGCACCATCGTTGCCAGGACGACAGCCGAGGCCGAGCGCCAGAAGCGCGCCCGTCACGATCCCGGTCAAGAAGCGCAGACGGCCGTGGCGGATGGACAGGGAGTAATGTGTATGCATGGGTCTCTCGGAGGGGGAAGATGCCTGCCCGTGGGGCCCAGTCAAGCGGGCCGGTCTAACACGTCGTGGAAGCGCACTTGGGGCTCTCTGCCTCTGCTGAAGAACATGTCGTTGCAGCCGATGGGCCGAAATCGATCATGAGGTTCGAATGGACAAGACGGGCGTGAGTCGGTCGCTGAACGTGGTGCTCTGGATCGTTGCCGTGGCCCTGATGTTAGGCACGGCCTACTACCAGCGCCGTACCGGACCCTCCTACCCGCTGCGCGGGTCGTTCGAGGTCGCGGGAGAAAGCTACCGATACTCGCTGATCCGAAACGCGGTAACAACTGGGGACGCGCGAGTCACGATCCCCGAGCCACGGGTTCCCGTACTCGGCGAGCTTCGGTACAGGCGGTTCCGCACCGATGATGAATTCACGGCTGTTCCTTTGCACGCCGCGGATGGCCAACTGGTCGGCCTCATCCCGAGCCAACCGGCGGCGGGCAAGCTGGAGTACTACGTGCACCTCGAAGGGCCGGGCGGTGCGATTCGACTTCCCGACGCGACGGAGGGCAACGCCGTCATTCGCTTCAAAGACCCCGTGCCGCTTTACGTACTCCTGCCGCACATCGTGCTCATGTTCCTCTCGATGGTCCTGGGCTTGAGGACGGGATTGGCGGCCCTGTTCGCGCCTGCTCAGATGCGCAGACTCGCCTGGATCACCTTAGGTGGCATGACGGTCGGTGGTTTGATCTTGGGACCGATCGCTCAGAAGTACGCGTTTGGTGCCTTCTGGACCGGGTTCCCGTACGGCTACGACCTGACCGACAACAAGGTGTTGATCATGTGGCTCGTGTGGGTGGTGGCTTGCGCCGCACTCGGCTTCAAGCCGAGAGGCAGGGAGCGGTTGGCTCGCGCCGTCACGGCGCTGGCCGCGGCCGTGGTCGTAATCGTCTACGCGATACCACACAGCGCGCAGGGCAGCGAACTCGACTGGGAGGAAGTCGATCGAGGGGTGCCGGCCTCGGAAGCGATCAAGACGGGCAAACCCGGTACCTGAGGCTCCTTTCCCGGTTCGCGGCTAGCGATTGCGGACGCGCTCGATCGATTCGAGGAACGGCGCCATCGACTCGGGGCTGTAGAACTGCTCGTCCCCGACCATCTCGCCCGGCTTGTTGAAGACAAAGGTCGGCGTGCCCCGAACATTCAAGTCCTTGGCGATGCGAACGTCGTTGACGATCAGCGGCGCCATCGCATCCCGGGCCACGCAGTCGCGGTACGCTTCGAGCGGAGCGCCGATGTTGCGAGCATAGGTCTCGAAGATCGGCGTCGGGTCGAGCGTTTGACTCCAGGCGGATTGATTCTCGAACAGCTGCTTCAACATTCCCATGAAACCGAGACGGCCCATGTGAGCGGCGGCGCAGAACGCCGCCTCGGCCGCCTGGAATCCCCGCATCAGGCGCGGTATCGGGAACATCCGGATCGTTAGGTTGAGGTTCTCGGCCTCGACGAGCGCCTGAAGCGAGTCGGCGCGCTGCCGATGGAAGTTCGCGCAATGCGAGCAGGCGAAATCGACGAATTCTTCGATCGTGACGTTTGCCGTCGGTGTAGTGATGCTGCGAGCGGCGTCGGCTCGCTGTAGAAGCTCGATGTCGGCTCCGACGCCCGTCTGTTGGGCGGCCGCCGTCGAGACGATCAGGACTGCCAGGCCCACCGCTGCCGCAACGGCTCGTCGCATTTCTCCTCCTCGATTCAAGGGGGGATTGCCAGCTCGACCGAGAGCGTTTCCCGGTGCTAATTGTCAACTGATCGAGTGAGTTTCGTTCAACCGGCTATCTACGGTACCTCCCCAGGCTGGCGGCTTCAAGGGCCGCCTGGCGCTTGCGCCCAGTCGGGCCGGGGTTGATCGAGTTGACGAAGCCCTCTCGGCCGCTGGCAAGAGCGGTGCTGGGTGGGCGGTAGCGTGCGTTCGGGAATTGCACGAATGGGCCCAGCCGTCTACCTTCCCGCGCACTATGAGCCAGGATTATGCCTTCTTGCGGGCTTGCCGGCGTGAGCCCGTCGACCGCGTCCCGGTCTGGCTGATGCGCCAAGCCGGGCGATACATGCCGGAGTATCGCGCGCTGCGGGCCAAGTACTCGATGCTGGAACTCTGCCGCACGCCCGAGCTGGCGGCGGAAGTCACCCTGCAGCCCATCAACCGGTTCGATCTGGATGCGGCGATCATTTTCGCCGATATCCTCCTGCCGCTCGAGGGATTGGGGATCGGTTTCCACTTCGCCGCCGGCGAAGGCCCGGTCATCGAGAAGCCGGTCCGTACGCCGGAGGATGTGGACGCGCTGAAGCACCTCGACCCCGTCGTCGATCTCGGGTACGTGCTCGAGGCGATCCGGCTCGTCCGTCGGGAACTGGAGGGTCGAGTGCCACTGATCGGTTTTGCCGCGGCCCCGTTCACGCTGGCCAGCTACATGATCGAGGGTGGTTCATCGCGCAACTACCTATCGATGAAGAGTTTCATGTACGGGCACTTGCAGTCGTGGCATAAGTTGATGCGGCTGGTGCGCGAAGTGACGCGTGACTACTTGGCGGCGCAGATCGAAGCCGGTGCCCAGGTCATTCAGCTGTTCGACAGCTGGGTTGGCTGCCTGTCGCCCGAGGATTACCGCGCCTTCGTTTTGCCTCACACGGCTTGGGTATTGGACGAGCTGGCCAGCTACGGCGTGCCACGGATTCACTTCGGGACCAATACGACGACGCTGCTCGAGGCGATGAAGGAGGCGGACAGCGAGGTCATCGGCGTCGATTGGCGCCTTCCCATCGGACGCGCCCGCGAGATCATCGGACCTCGCTTCGCCGTGCAGGGTAATCTTGACCCAGTCCTGCTCATGGCGCCGCAGGAGCTGTTGGTGGCTCGCGTGCAGGCCATTCTGGAGCAGGCGGACGCCGGGCGCGGCTACATATTCAACCTCGGACACGGGGTGTTGCCGCCGACGCCCATGGAAAGTGTGGACGCCGTGCTGGAGACGGTCCACGGCTTCCTTGGTGGCTGATCACCCCACCCTCGCCGCATTCGTCTCGGCGCGTGGCTGAGGGGCCGTAACAGACGCAGAGCAGAGATGTCCGAAGACCAGACCCGGAGAATCGCCATCGTCGGCGGCGGCATCGCCGGTCTCGCCGCCGCGTATGAGCTGACCCGGCAGCAACGCGAAAAAGGCCTGGACCTCTCCCTCGATATTTTCGAATCGCGGGACCGGCTGGGCGGCGTGATCCTAACCGAGCGCGAGGGCGACTATGTGCTCGATGCCGGGCCCGATGCCATCCTGACGCTCAAACCGGCGGCTGTCCAACTCTGCCGCGAACTGGGACTCGACGACGAAATCATCCCCACCCGCGACGAGCATCGCGGCGTCGCGCTGTACTCGCGGGGTAGGCTGCGATCGCTGCCCTACGGCACCGGCTCCAGCACGCTGCGCAAGCTCGAGGCCTACGCGACCAGCGGGGTCGTTTCCTGGGGAGCGAAGCTGCGAATGGCGGCGGACCTCGTCCTGCCCCGGGGCAAGCCTCGCGAGGATGAATCGATGTCCGATTTCTTCGGGCGGCGCTTGGGCCGCGAGGCGGTCGAGCGGATCGTGGATCCATTGATCGCTGGGATCTACTCGGGCGACCCAGACCGCCTCAGCATCTGCAGCCTCTTCCCGCGTTTTCCACAAATGGTGGCCAAGCGGCGTAGCATCTTGCTCAGCCTACTGAAGGCACCCCAGAGTAGCCGCACGGATGGGCGGACGCTTCCGGTCTTCTGCTCGCTACGCGAGGGGCTTGGGCAGTTGGTGGAAGCGCTGATCGAGCACTTGGATGATACCCGCATCCTTCTGGGCACAGATATTCGGGCCGTGCGAAAGGGTGAAAACGGCTACGCCATCGCCACCGATGAAGGTGAACGAGACGGGTATTCGGATATCATTCTCGCGACACCGGCTTGGGTAGCGGCGCGACTCCTCGCACGAGACTTCGGGGCCGTCACCGAGGCCATACAGTCGATACGGTACGTAAGCTCGGGCGCCGTGTTTTTCTCCTTCAAGCGGGACGAAGTGGGTGATCGTCTCCGCGGCTACGGCTTCCTGGTCCCGAACTGTGAGGGGCGCCGCATCAACGGCGCGACCTGGATTAGCAATAAGTTCGAGCATCGCTCCCCGAAGGATGGCTTTCTCGTGCGCTGTTTCGTCGGCGGCGATCGAACCGCCGAACAGCTCGAGATGGATGACGACGCGCTCGTCGGAATGTGTCTCGAAGAGCTGAGAGAGATCGCCGGCGTCACCGCTAAGCCGCTCTTCAGCCGCGTCTATCGTTGGCGACAGTCTAACCCACAGTACGACGTCGGTCATGCGGCGCGTAGCCAACGGATCGATGCGGAGCTATCGAGGTATCCAGGGCTCTACGTCACCGGAAGCGGCTTTCGCGGCATCGGGTTGCCGGATTGTGTCCGCGACGGTCGCGAGACTGCCCGCAGTCTGCTCGAGGCGACGCCGCGCCAACAGCCGGACTAGAGCAAAGAGACGGACGGCCCCGGGCGGCCGTCTCGCGAGGCGGCGGGCCTCCGCCCGACGATACCCAGTAGGCTCAGCGTTCGGAGTCGAGAAGTACTTCTCCCTGGACGGCGAAACTGAGGCCGTAGGCGGCGCCGATCGGATGGTGTGGGACGGCGTCGTTCAGCAGATTGCAGAAGACGAGCTGCAATCGCGCTCGCCGGTCCCAGAGCCACTTCTGCAGCGCGAGGTCAAGGGTGAGGGCGTCATCGACGCGCGAGCTGTACAGGCCATCGGTCTGGCCAGCGGCCGCATCGAAGTCCTGCCAGACGCTCGAGCTTCGGTAACGGGCGGTCCCCCGGATGCCGACGCTTGGCCAGGGGTCGTACTGAGCCGTCACCCGGAGTAGATGCCGGGGCACCGTTCGCCAGGTCGCTTTGAACGTTTCGCTGCCGCTGATGGGCTCTTGGTAACGGTAGTAGCCGCGTACTCCGAGGTTCAAGCTGGCGTCCCAGGCCGCCGCCAGCTCGCCGCCCGCGAGTCGGCCGCTCTGCTGCGAGACCACGGTAACCGGTCCGGCGAAAGCGTGACTTGTGCCGTTGAATGAATAGGGTTGCATCTCGAGCAGCAGGCGCCGCTGGGATCGGAGATAGCCGCCCAGCTGGAGTTGCAACTGCGGCGCCGGTTCCGCTCGCCAGCGGAGATCGGCGGCCAGCGTCTGAGCGGCGCTTGGGCTGCCTGTCAGCGTTACGTCGACGCCGTTGTCGGGCAGGAAGCCGTAGCCGCGACGGTGCCATAGCCAGATACGGTTGTCTTGCTCGGGTAGACGCTCGCTGAACGAGACGACGAGATCGATCCGTTGGCGACGGCCCGCGCGCCAGCGATGGGCGAACGCGGCGGCCAACGCCAAGTCGTCTTCGCCGGCTGCGACCGATGCCATCAGAGCCTGTGTACTTCTCCACCCGAGGCGGTACTCGATTTGCCCGAACGCCGTCGCCAGTATAATCTCTTCGCGGCTGAGCGCATAGCCCGTCGTCGCCCGCGACCGTGTCAAATTCGCTCCGACAGTCGCTTCGTGGCCCTCACCTTTCTGGACCGCCTCGACGGCGGCGCTCCAGGCGGTGAGCTTCCAATCGAAATCGAGGTCGAGCGAATTTTGCTGCCGATCGAGAGCGTTGGACGAGTAGGCGGCTCTATACCCTATCGCCGACCGATTCGAGAGTCTGAAGACACCGTCGAGGCCGACGTGAGTGAATGGGCTTTGGACGGGAGCCTCGCGGCCGTACGGCTTGAGGAAATAATAGTCGCGGATGCGGGAGTGGCCGATGAAGATCGCGTGAGTTCCGCTGAAAGCGTCCATCTGCCCGCGCAGCGAGACGGATCCTTGTTTGATGATCGGATACTGGCCCGCAGATATGTCGAAATTGCGAACGCGGATCAGCGGGTCGGTGGCGAAGTGCTCTTGCCAGGTGCCTCCCGCACTCACGAAAAAGCCACGGCTGGCATAGGACGTCCAGCCCGAGACGCTCGTTCCGATTCGATCGATATTCTGTGAGGTCGGATCGGTATACGCGGATGGA
>JASFMO010000109.1:0-8585 GCA_050117535.1 Gemmatimonadales bacterium
GCCCGCACCCGGCTGTCACATCGCCACCGGCCTCTTGGCCGAGCTCCTCTCGCGCGCGGCCGGTCAGCCGGTCGCCGTCATGGAGGTCGGGTGCCGATCCCAGGGCGACGCCGAGTGCCGCTTCCTGTTCGGCTCTCCGACGACACTCTTGCTCGTGCACAAACAGCTGGCTCAGGCCGGAGACCTGGAGGATGTCCTCTCCCGCCTTTGATCCCAGACTACTGAACAGATTGATGAACCGATATGGGGCGCTTCGCCGCCCCACATCTTTGTACGGTAATGGCGAGGATGGGTAGGATACTGGCGCTGGACTATGGCGAGCGGCGGATTGGCATGGCGGTGAGCGATCCAAGCGGTACGATCGCCCAACCGCTACCGACCCTTACCCGACGTACCGGCCGTCGGCCGCCGTACGCCCGGATCCTCGAAGCCCTCCAGGAGTGGGAGGCTCAAACGATCGTCATTGGCCTGCCTGTCGAGTCAAGCGGCGACGAGGGGCAACCCGCAGCCGCGGTCAGGAGTTTTGGCGACGAGATCGCCCGCCGGTCCGGACTGCGGGTGGACTACTGGGACGAGCGCTTCACTTCGGCGCGGGCGGAACGCGAGATCTCGCGCCTCGGCCTGTCCGCCAGCGCGCGGCGCCAGAAGGAGCGGGTGGATGCCATGGCGGCCACGTTGATTCTTCAAGCTTACCTCGATGCCCAGCACCGGTCCTGACCGCCGCCGGCTCGGCGGCTCGTTACTCTGTCTGGCGCTCTTCGTTGCGGCCGCCTGCAGCGACGGGGACGGCGAGCTCGAACGGCTGGTGATCCCCGAAGGGTCCAGCCTGCAGGCCACATCCGACACACTCGCCGCGCACGGCGTGATTCGCTGGCCGCGCCTGTTCGAGCTGTACGTCCGCCTACAGGGCGCCGATTCCGACATCAAAGCCGGCAGCTACGAACTGCGTCGCGGAGCCGGCTGGTCCGAGTCGCTCGCCGCGCTCGTCGAGGGCCGGGTCATCACGCTACCCGTGACCATACCCGAAGGCTGGGCCATCGCTCAGATCGCCGGCCGCATCGCGCCCATCGCGCAGGCCTCTGAGGACTCCATCGCCGTGCGCTTGCTCGATCCCGGGCTGGCGGACTCGCTCGGCGTCCCCGGCCCGACCCTGGAAGGCTACCTCTTCCCCGAGACCTATCGCTTCGCGCAGGGGCTCTCCGTCGAGGCGGTGGCGGTGGCGATGGTCGATCGCTACCGGGACGTCTGGACCGATGCGCGGCGCGCGGCCCGGGACTCGCTCGGCTTGACGGAGCGTGAGCTCATCACTCTCGCCAGCATCGTACAGGCCGAAGCGCGTTGGGAAGACGAGATGCCACTCATCTCCGCCGTGTTCCACAACCGACTGCGCCGGCCGATGCGGCTTCAGGCGGACCCGACCGTTCAGTATGCGCTGGAATCGCGCCAGAGCCGTCTATTGTTCAGTCATATCGACTCGGTCGCCGATAACCCGTACAACACCTACACGCACGACGGCCTCCCGCCGGGGCCTATCGGTTCACCCGGCCTGGCGGCGATCGATGCCGCGCTGCACCCCGCCGCGGTCCCCTACCTGTATTTCGTGGCCCGCGCCGATGGACGGCACGAGTTCTCCCGCTCGTTGCGGGAACACAATCAGGCCATACAACGGGTACGCACTCAACGACGCTAACTAGCGGACCGAGGTCCCTATGCTCCGCCCGCGCCTGCAACTGATGGTGATCACCGACCGGAAACTCGCCGGCGGCCGCGACTGGCTGGCGGTGACCGAGGCGGCCCTGCGAGCCGGCGCCACGGCCGTCCAGTTGCGCGACAAGACGGCGACCAGCGGCGAACTGCTCGAGATGGCCTTGGCAGTCAAGCCGGTGGCCGCCAAATACGGCGCCCTGTTTCTCGTGAATGATCGGTTCGACGTTGCCCTGGCCGCCGGAGCGCACGGCGTTCATCTGGGCGATGACGACCTGCCGGTGTCGGTCGTCCGGGCTGTAGTTCCCCGCGACTTCATCATCGGACGCTCTGCCGATACCGAGGAGGCGGCGCGGAAAGCGGAAGCCGACGGGGCGAACTACCTGGGCGTGGGATCGGTCTTCGGTACGACGACCAAGGCCGAGGTCATTGGCGAGGTCATCGGCACACAACGTCTGGCCCGCGTAGCAGCGGCGGTCTCGATCCCGGTCGTCGGCATCGGCGGCGTGACGGCGGCCAACGCCGACCGAGTCGCCCGCGCCGGCGCCGCCGGCATCGCGGTCGTCTCCGCCGTCATGGCGGCGCCGGACCCCGGTGCCGCGGTCACCGATCTGCTTGCCAACTGGCGCTAGCTGGATTTGAACGAGTGGGCGTAGAGCCAAGCGTGTGTTGAGCGCCCGCGCTCGCGGCGGAAGCCGCGAGCGCGGGCGCCTCGAGAGTGAAACAAGCCCCGTCGCAGCCCCCTATTCCGAGGTGTCCGGCGGCCGGTAAACCTTCTCGGGCAACTCGCCGACCTGCACGACGATGGGGCCGCGATCGTCTAGCCCGGCTTTGGGTTCGAGGGTGAGCAAAAACCTCCGGAATTCTGTCATGTCGAGGCCGGCCTCGCTGGTCACGACCCGGAAGTTGGCATCGAGTACGCCGTTGGTCGTCACTACTCCTTCGATGAGATTCACGTCGGCGTCGACAAGACTTACGTAGTCAGGCGGCGGTCCCGTGATGTCGGGAAGCTGAAATGCCGTCCCGTCGACTCGTTCAAGCCAACCAACCAGCGTGTATCCGACCGGCGGTCTGGACAGGTTTCGCATGTCCACGGCGACGACGCTGCCATTCGGGTCGAGCCGGACTCCACCCAGACCATTACCCTCGCCACTGTACACTCGCGACACCGCCGGGTCCGCCAAATCGAAGTTACCGAAGCTCGGCTCGCCCGACAGGAAGAACACATCGTCGCTGAAGTCGTCCGGCGTACCGCTCTGGTCTGTGTACTGCAACCAGAACGGCCGCGCTTCGGCCGGCTCGGCACCGGCGGGCGACTCGGCGATCGTCAGCATCAGGTACGTGTGAAATCCCACCGAGTCTGAGGCCCCACCGCCCAGCGTCTCGTCACTGACCGCCAGAGCGTGTCGGAACTCGTCGTTGCCGCCGCCGAACCGATTCGTCCCCTCCACGGTCTCGACCGTATCCTCATCGAACCCGATCACTTCGCCAGTGACATCGTCGATCACCGGGACCAGTTGGATGCGATAGTACGTGCCCGTCGCCGGTATCGTGCTCCCCGTCTCCGGATTGGCTAGCCACGCCTCGTACGTCGCTCCCTCGGCCAACGCTTCGAGGTGACCGAAGGTGGCCTGCATACTCTTGGGACGCGCCCCGAGGAATCCCGGCGCCCCCGATAGTTCATCGGCGGGGATCTGCTCCGGCAACGGCGCGATCGCGTTATTGATACCGATGTTGGAAGCGGTGATGTCGTTGGCAACCTGCCAACGCATCGCCGGCGGCCCCGGCGGAACCGGATTGGCCGCGTCGCCCTGACCCTCCACCAGCACCAGATAGTTGAAAGACGGGATAGCGGGGTCGACCGCATCCGAACCCGTGTTCGGGCCGAACGGAATCGAATCCTCGACGCCAACCGGGAACTCGTCGAGGTCGTTCCGCCACCATGTCGGATCGCCCGGCTCGGAATAAGGTATGCAGTCGATGACGGCGTCACCGGCACCATCGGTGTCGACATAGCCCAATACGAACGGGTTGGCATCTCGGATCACCGGGGTCAGCACGCTGAAGTCGCACAGCGTACTGGGATAGCCCTGTGGATTGGAACCTAAGACGGCTAGTTCATCGGGTTGCGTGATCGGCTGACCCAAGGCTGCTGCCGCCGCGTCCAATTCCCCGTTCACCGTGAGCGAATAGCGCACCAGCATGACAGTATAGCGCGTCGCCGGTTTCAGGGCTCTGACGTCGCAATATAGATCCCACGCGCCCTCGCCCACTCCGGAGAAGACCCCGGATCCCAGCACACAGAAGTCGCCCACGATGGCATCCGGCTCGTCCAGCGCCGGAAGGCGTGGATCCGTTGACGCGTTCCGCGCCAGGCCCGCAAGACTGTAAGCGCCGAACCCGAAGGCGTTGTCAGCGTTATAGGTGCCCAATACTCCGGTACCGCGGCCAAACGCGTCCGCCACGGTCGTGTCGAAGAGGATAGCGAATTCGTCCAGCGAGAAAGAGCCTTCCGGCGGCACGTACGAGCTGGCCACCGAAAAGTCCTGACTCGGATCGCTCGGACTCTCGGTGATGTCTGTCGCGCTCTCGGGACACCCGCTCAGCACCGCCACCGTCCCGACCGCACCGAGCAAGGTCACGAGCCGTCGTACCTTGTATGAAGTCATGGCGTAATCTCCCTTTGCGCCTACCGGCATCGGTTACCCGAGCTCAGAGGCTCGGCACCAGCGTGAGTCCGACCACGAACTTGAAGTTGTGGACCGATTCGCTCAGCTGGCCCGGGTCCGGATTCAGCTCTGGGAAACGCGTGTTCTGAAAGTCCTCCTGCGTCGGCAGCAACACGCTCGGGTCCCAGTCCGGATAGAAAAGATCGACGGCGGCGACCTCGAGCCCCACGGCTTCGCTGATCGCGAAGTCGACGCCGGCGCCGAATCTCAGCGCGAATCCGGTAGTACTGCTGTTGCCCGAGTTCTGCTGCGGATCGAGGAATAGCCTATATCCCCCGGCGCCCACCATCACGAAAGGCGCACTCCGTCCGGCAATCTGGAACTTCGCATGAGCGCCGTAATGCCAGATGTCCACCGACTGGTTGATGGTATGAAAGGTTGTCGAATCCACGTACGAAAAGGCCGCCGGAGTGAACTTGTCACCGGCCGACTCCGCGATCGTGAAATCGCTCCACAGGCCGATTCCAATCTGCGCCCCCAAGAAATACGTCGCCTCGCCGGCAACCGTGGGCCCGGAGTTCAGGCCACTTCCTCCGGCATATGTCTGCCAGCCAGCTTGAAGAACGACCTGGAATCGGTTCGTCGTTACTTGCGCGCTCGCGTTTCCGACGACCATCGTCATCAGCGCCAACGCCACCGAGATCATGTAGGCACGCTTCATCTGAGCTTCTCCCTTGGGTCACGGGCCCTTGGCGTTCGAGTTCACGTTGCCGCCTAAGACCCAAGCCGGAACGAGAATGTCTGGACGTTCTCCAGCAAACCCATGTCGGTATAGGCGTAGTCAAAGCCCAGACGCTTTCCAAACACCGGAACCCACAAACCGCCACCGACGCCGAGCCCGTCTGAGAATTCCCGGAACGAGCTGTCGTCGGCCTCGTTGCGGAATCGCTTTCCAACCCGAGCGTATACGAGATCATTGTACGAGTACTCGATGCCAACCGAGGGCTGCAGCGCCGTGTCGATCGAATCGTAGAAGTCGGTCGAGAGTCGAAGCTTGTGATTCGCCGGAACCCTGGACAGCCACGCTTCCGGCGTTCCCGTCACATCAAACAGCACGCTCAACCGGAATGCGGTTGGCAGGGAAATATCCCGCGTGTTGAAGGCGATCGGCACGTTGTCCTTGGTTGGAAAGGTGCCTGTCTGACCTCCGACGATCCGCTCGATTGCCGAGCCCTTGTAGCTGGCGTCGCCGCCGATGTTCACGATCGCACCGCCGAGCGTCGCACCGAGAAGACCCGTGCGGAACAGGGCACCGATGTCCAGCCCGAACCAATTTGCCTGGGCATCGTCGATACCCTCCGAAACCAATTTCGCGGCGATGCCGACCCCCAACCGGTCGGTGATCAGACGACTGTAGGCCAACGAGCCCGCGAACCCCGTGAAATCGAACGTCTGACCGAACTGCGGGTCGCCCCCCTCGGGATAACTCTCGGTCGTGCGAACGATGTCCCCGCTGTTCAGCGCCAGCACGCTGGCACCCAGCGCGCCGACCTCGCCCAGCGGAACAACCACACCGAAGAACTGATGCGAGACGTCCGCCTCGGCGTACATGTCGGTGTAACTGAACGCGATGTCGAAGCCCTCCGACTGGGCCAGCGCGCCGGCGTTCCAGTACATCGCCTCCGCCCCACGGATCAGCGCCGCGCCAGACCCACCCAAGGCCTGGGCCCGGGCGCCCACCGGTATCTCGAGCCAGTTGGCTCCGCGCGTTCCGACCCGGGTCGTCGACTGGTTGGGCTCGGGCTGCAGCCCGTTGCCCACATTCTGTGCCCACAGCCCCGAAGCGGAGACCGAGAGGGCCGCAACGGTGAGGGCGATAATCTTTCTGTACATGGACCAAGCCTCCCCAGTCACCGTATGATCACAAGTTTGCCGATCTTCTTCGCAGTCGCGTTCGTCGCCGGGTCCGTCGCCGTCACCACGAACATGTAAAGCCCACCCGCGACGTCGGTCCCTTCGCGCGTCCGCACATTCCAATAGAGATCGCCATTCCCGGAAAGGTCGTCGGGTCCCCAGCTGAGCTCCTGCACGAACTGACCCGACACCGTGAAGATTCTCAGCTCACCCTCAGGCGGCAGATGCGTGAACATCAGGCGAGCATCGTCCTGCTGCGTCGTCGCGACCTGAAACTGGGAGAACATGATGTACGGGTTGGGGACCGCCTTGACGCTGTCCAACTGAGCCCGAATATCATTGCCAGCCGCGATCGCGTCGGCGCCGGCCACTTGGCCAGTCGCCGCGAACGCCAGCTGGTCCTGAAGCCGCACCGGCGCCACGTACTCCACGACGATGTTCTGCCCCTCGAAGGGCGACACCCAATCACCTCCACCGCCTCCCGTCACTCCGAGGCCGATCACGGGATTGCAGCTCGGTCGTGGGTTTCGACCGCAATTGAGCAAGGCGGGCGCGAAGGTGGCCGCCGTCTTCTGTAACGTGATCGGACGACCCTCGTTATCCAGAACGAGCGCCTCACCTTCATCGATCATTACCGTGCTGTCGACGCTGACTGTCTCGATGAAGTACAGTGGGTCATCCGGTACCCAAGCATCCACAGGTAAGTCCACCGACAGCGTGTCACCGGTGTTCGTGTCTCCCAGCAGAATGCGATTGCGTTCCGGCGGCCGAGCAATCATCGCCACGTCGACCGCGCGATCGAACGAAGCGTTCTGAACCGTGAAGGGGACGCGCACCGCAACCAAGTCCTCTGTGGTCACGTCGGCGTCGGTGGCCTCCGCGATCGCCGCCGCCGCATCCGCGTCAGTGCGACCGACCGATCCCGTCGCCCGCTGATCGAGCGATTCATTGAAGCGATCGTTCGTAGCCTGCGGATCGCCGCGGTTCAGTTCGAAAGGCGATAACGGACCGAACGCAAAGTCGGACCACGTGATGTCATAGCGACCCCACGCACTCACGCCTCCCGCTTGGTTCGATACACTCGCCTGGTTATCCCAGACCACCGTCGGGCTGACGTTGGCAGAGATCGGTACGCCACCCTGTGTCAGTTCCCAAAACTGCGTGCCGAATTGGCCGACATTCGAGTTGTCGACAGTTACGACAAATCCCGTGAAACCCGTGAAGCCTTCCACGGACTGCCGCGACAAGAAACTGGCTGGCGTCGTCCCCTCACCGTCCAGCACGATCGAGACCGTCAGCGGCTCGCCCGTGTCGTCCCGGTAGACCAGCACGCCCAGACCGTCCAGGACCGTCGTCGTTAGGGTCGTGTCGGGAGGTACGTCCGTCTCCGTCACGCTCGTCGGTACACCCGCGATGTCAACACCGTTTGGATTCGCGGTGAGCAACGCGATCGAGTCGACCACCACATCGCCCGCCGTCGTGCCATCGCTGGTCGCGTAGGCTACGTCGCGAGCCACGACACGCGTCTCCACCGTCGCCCCTCCCGCGCTGACATCGACGACCTCGAACTGGTTGCCGACGGCAACGCGATAAGTCGCCTCCAACACATCGCTGCCGGTAAACGCCACCTCGCTGGCTTCCACCAGCGTGAAGTCCGAATCGTCCGTGAAGACCGCCGCGTCGGGCTGCGAGCCCGCCTGCACGGAGGCCGGCAGGTACACGCTGGCCACGTTCGGCTCCGTCGTCGACGTCGCCAACGGGTTGGCCAGCGGCGGCGACAAGACCAGACTGTCGGATTCCACCGCGTCAAGCGCACCATCCCCGTTCGTGTCCGTCGAATCCACGATGGTGAAGACCGCGCCTCGCGTTTCCCCGACGATGGAATACAAGTACGAGAACCCCGGCGTGACGAGCTGGTCGTTGAACGAGTTGGGCGCCTGACCCTGCGCGTCGGCTGGCAGCACCGAATACGCCTGCCATCCCGAACCGAGGCCCGCGCCGTCGATGTCCGTCGCCGGGTCGCCATCACAATCCAGCAGACCGTTGACTCCCACGTCGCTGGCGGTGAACGTCGCCCCGCCGTCACACGACTTGTAGATCAGGATTCGCTCGAGGTTATCGCGCGCCCGAGCCCGGATCCTGTCCTCCAGGTCGGGGTTCAACTGGCGTATTCTCGCCAAATCGCCGCCCGGCGCCGTCGCGAGCCGGTCGGCGAAATCCTCGAGGAACGGATCGACGAAGTCGTCGTTCGCGTCATCCCAGTACAAGGTGACTTCGCCGCGGCCGGCTCCCAGTTGA
>JASFMO010000110.1:0-8571 GCA_050117535.1 Gemmatimonadales bacterium
GTATAGCGAGAGTCCGCTCGTCTCGGTGGACTTCGTCGGGCATCCGGCCAGCTCGATCGTTGACGGCCTCTCCACCAACGTCATCGACGGCAACATGGTGAAAGTGCTCGCTTGGTATGACAACGAATGGGGTTACTCCTGCCGTTGTGTGGATATGGCGAACTATATCGCGGAGAAATTCTAGAGAGACGAAGAGCCATGCTCAACAAGATGAACGTACGCGACCTGAGCGACGTGCAGCTTCAAGGCCGCCGGGCGTTGGTGCGCGTGGACTACAACGTACCGCTCGGCGACGGCGGTCAGGTGACCGACGACGCGCGGATCCAGGCGACGCTCCCGACTCTCCAGTATTTGCGTGGACGCCAGGCCCGCGTCGTCCTCATGTCGCACCTTGGTCGCCCCAAGGGACAGGTGATCGACAAGTACTCGCTGCGACCCGTAGCGGAACATCTCGGCCGGCTGCTGGGCGAACCGGTGACCTTCGTTCCCACCACGGTGTCGGACGAGGCGGTCGCTGCCACGGAACGGTTGGAGCCCGGTCAACTGCTGTTGCTCGAGAACACGCGTTTCGATGCTCGTGAAGAGAAGAACGACCCGAGTCTGGCCGAAGCGATGGGGGCTTTGGGCGACGTCTACGTGAACGATGCCTTCGGGACGGCGCACCGTGCGCATGCGTCCACGGCTGGCGTCGCTCGTTACGTAAGCCCGGCCGTGGCCGGCCTGTTGATGGAGCGTGAGCTCGAGTACCTGGGCGGTCTGCTGGCCGAAACGGAACGTCCCTTCGTCGCCGTCATGGGTGGGGCGAAAGTGAGCGGCAAGATCGACCTGATCGAGAACTTGCTCGGGAAGGTGGACCGCCTCTGTATCGGCGGGGCGATGGCCTGCACCTTCCTGCGGGCCATGGGGATGGAGACGGGCCGCTCGCTGGTCGAAGAAGATTTGATTGGCTTCTCCGCCGAACTGTTGGAGCGGGCCGGTGAAGCGCTGGTCCTTCCGACCGACGCTGTCGTGGCGCCGTCTCTGGAGAGCGGCGAAGGCGCCCACGTGGTGAGCGTCGAGGCGATTCCCGCCGACGAGATGCTGCTCGACGTGGGGCCCGAAAGCGCCGAGGCCTTCGGCGGCGTGATCAGAGCGGCGAAGACGATCCTCTGGAACGGCCCGGTGGGTGTGTTCGAGCAGGCCGCCTATGCCGACGGGACGCGCGCCGTGGGCCACGCCGTTGCCGAGGCGACAGCGGCGGGCGCTACGAGCATCGTCGGAGGTGGCGACTCGGCGGCGGCAGTGGCGGCGTTCGGGTTGGTCGACCGGATGACGCACGTGTCGACGGGCGGCGGCGCAACGCTCGAGTTCCTGGCCGGTCAGGAGCTGCCGGGTGTCGCCGCGCTGACCGACAGGGGGACGGCATGAAGCTCGCCAAGCCCTTCTTCGGCGGAAACTGGAAGATGAATCACGGCCCAACGGCAACGCGTGACTTCGTCGCGCGCTTCGTTGATCTCTATCCGGCGCAGGACGATAGCACCGTCGTGTTTTTCCCGCCCGCCATCTCGTTTGCGGCCTTCGGCGCGGCCGCCGCCACGCGCCGTGACCTGCGACTCGGCGTTCAGGACGTCCACTGGGAGCCGTCGGGCGCTTACACCGGGTCGATCTCGGCGGGCATGGCCAAGGAGGCGGGCGCCGCCTTCGTCTTGGCCGGGCACTCGGAACGGCGTCATGTCTTCGGCGATTCGGACGATGCCGTGTCGCGGAAGGTGGCGGCGATCGCGGCGGTGGGGCTGGTGCCCGTGTTGTGCGTGGGCGAGAAGATCGAGGAGCGCGACCGCGGCGAAGTCGAGGCGGTGGTCCGTCGCCAGTTTCAGGCGGGGTTGAACCGGCTGGAGGCGGGGCAACGGGAGAGCGTGGTCATCGCCTACGAACCGGTGTGGGCCATCGGAACCGGGCGGACGGCTAGCCCCGAGGACGCGAACGACGTCCATACGCTGATACGCGGACTGCTGAGGGAGGAGCTCGGCGATTCGACGGCTCGTGCCGTTCCTGTCATATACGGCGGGAGCGTGAAGACGGGCAACATCGAGGAACTTCTGGCGGCACCGGAGATCGATGGCGTCCTGGTCGGCGGGGCGAGTCTCGATCCGCGAGGTTTCGCCACGATCTGCCGAGCGCGGGGCCGTTGACATATATCGCTAAATGCTTTTATCTTCGGCGGTTCGCGGTTCAGACATCACAGGTTGGTTAGGAAGCTCGTAGAAGGTTGCCGTGTACAGACTGATATTGTTGCTGCTGGTCATCGACGCGCTGCTGCTGTGCCTCGTTGTCCTGCTCCAGGCCGGAAAGGGATCGGGTCTGGCGGCTGAGTTCGGTGGTGCTTCATCCTCGACCGACACGTTCCTTGGCGGTCGGCAGGCCGCGACTCTGCTGACCAAGTCGAGCTGGACCCTCGGCGGGGTCTTCATGGGCCTATCGCTGGTCCTCGCGATTCTCTCGGCGCGGACGCGGGCACCGACGTCGGTCCTGGAGGGGCAGATGGCGCCTCCCACGACACAGGAGGTCCCAGCGTCGGTCTTGCAGCGTGAGCAGCAGGTGCCGCCGGAGGGGGTCGAGCCTGGAACGCAGGAGCCGGCCGGGGAAGGAGAGCAGCAGCCAACGATCCCGCCGCCGGAGGGCGGCAATTGATCGAAGCCAGAACGGCCCGGATTTCCGGGCCGTTCTTCTTGGCGGATACAACGTCAGGGCGGCGTAGGCGGTTTGCGGTCGGTAACGAATTCCGAGTCGGGGGGAATGTCGAAGAAATCGAGGAATCGATCCCGCCCTTGTTCCGACTCGAGCCAAGCGTCAAAGCCAGAGGGCACCAGACCGTCCGAGGACCGCTGCTTGCGGGCGGCTTCGATCGCCAGACGGTTGGCGTACTCGTTCTTGGGGTCGCCGGCATGGCCGCGAACCCAGCGCCATTCGATCTCATGCCGGTCCCAGGCCCGGATCGCGGCAAACCAGAGCTCGAGATTCTCGATCGGGCCACCTTTTCGTCTCCAACCACGACGGGCCCAGTCGTGAACCCACTGCTTCATGCCCGTGATGAGGTAGTTGCTGTCGGAGCAGAATGTGACCCGGCAGGGCCGTTTGAGGGTTTTCAAGCCCTCGCTGGCACTGCGCAGCGCCATGCGTTGGTTCGTGGTATCTTTCTCACACACGTAAAAGTCGCGACGAGTCCAGCCGCGATCGTCGTGGAAGACCTCGATCAGCCCGGCGGCACCGCCGGGCGTCGCGCGATCGCTGAACTGGTTTCCGAGACACGACTCGTCGGCGTGTATATAGACTCTATCGCGGAGCGCTTGAGAATTCATGATCGGTGAAACTAACTCCTCGCTGTCCCGCAGGCGAAGCGGCCTCCTCGTGCTGGAGGACGGGACGTCATTCCCTGGAAGGCTGGCAGGCAAAGTCGACGCCGTCGCGCTCGGCGAGGTCGTGTTCAATACGAGCTTGGCCGGCTATCAGGAGATCCTCACCGACCCGTCGTACGCGGGCCAGATCGTGACCATGACGGCACCGCAGATCGGCAACTACGGGGTGACACCGGCAGACGATGAGGCCGCACGGCCCTGGGTAGCGGGGCTGGTGGTTCGTGAACTCAGCCAGCGCTACTCCAGCTGGCGAGCGGATGGCGCTCTCGTCGACTACCTCGAGCGCCACGGCATCACGTGCATTGAGGGCGTGGATACGCGGCGTTTGACGCGTCATATCCGGTCCGAGGGTGCGATGCGCGCGGCGATCGGCCCACAGGAACTGGGCACCGATGAGATAGTGCGGCGCGTCCTCGACCACCCGCCGATGAGCGGTCTCGACCTGACGAAGGTGGTGACCACGAAGGCCCCCTACGATTGGCCGGCCGAGGGGAAGCCGCAGTACCGGGTCGCCGTCTACGATTTTGGGGTGAAGCGGCACAGCTTGAGGCAGTTGGCGCAGCGCGGCTGCGAGCTGAGGGTCTACCCTTCGACGACGCCGGCAAAGGAGGCGCTGCGAGACGACCCGGACGGCGTCTTTCTCTCCAATGGCCCGGGCGATCCGGCGGCCGTGCCGGGGATCGGCGACTTGATATCGGAGCTGGCTGCGCGCGAGCTCCCCGTATTTGGGATCTGCCTGGGGCATCAGCTCGTTTCGCTCGGCTTCGGCGCCGAGACTTTCAAGCTGCTCTACGGCCATCGGGGCGGGAATCACCCGGTGCACAATTTGACGAACACGCGTGTGGAGATCACATCGCAGAACCATGGGTTCGCCGTGCGCGCCGAGGGTGACAGCGTTCCTGGCGCCCCGGAGTTGGTCGCGACCCACGTGAATCTCAATGACGGGACACTGGAGGGTGTTCGGCACCGCAAGCTGCCGGTGTTCGCGGTGCAGTACCACCCGGAGTCGGCTCCGGGGCCGCACGATAGCCGCTATTTGTTTGACGAATTCGTCGCTCTGATGCAGCGAAGACGCGTTTAGCGCGGCCGGCCACCGGGCCGTTCAGCGTGGGAGGGCCGGCCGTGACCAGCCAGCCCGTTTCTTGTGGGCCGATGTGGGTGAGGGCCGCTCCCGGACGGTGGGGGCGGGCCGGGTCGGGAAAGGCGGCTCCCCCGCGGCCCCGCCGAACTTGACTTAATCGTTCCTATCACTTAACTTACGCGCCCACCTCCTCCCCGTTTCGGTGTCCCAAAACGGCATGCCGAAGAAACCGACCCGCAGGTCAAGATGGAAGCTCGGAATCGAAGTCACCGTGTATGGTGGGTAGTCCTGATCGTCGCCGTCGTCGTACTCGTATTTGGCGCCGGTCTGGTGTTGGTCGTGTACACGGCGGCTCCCTCCGACGGGGTCACCGTGCTGGCTCGTGATCGAATCGCCCTCTTGCCACTGCGCGGTGTCATCACCGACAGCCACCGTGTCTTGGGCGAGTTGCGCGAGTATCGTCGCGACAGTTCGATCAAGGGCTACGTGCTGGTGGTCAACTCGCCCGGTGGTGAAGTCGCGCCGTCGCAGAGTATCTACCATGAGCTGACGCGCGTCCGAGAAGAAGGCTATCCCGTCGTGGCGGTCATCGGCTCGGTGGGAGCCTCGGGGGCGTACTACGCGGCGCTGGGCGCGGACACGATCCTCGCGATGCCCGGCTCGCTGATCGGTTCGATCGGGGTACTGATGGAGTTCCCGAATTTCGAGGAGCTGCTGGACAAGGTTGGGCTGCGCTACGAGGTCATCAAGAGCGCCGAACACAAGGACCTCGGCTCGCCCTATCGGGAAGTGACGGATGAGGAGCGACGGCTCCTACAGGGCGTCGTGGACGATGTTTACGGCCAATTCGTTGAAGCGATCACTGAAGCCCGGGGCCTGTCCCGGGACTCGGTGGCTCGTGTGGCGGATGGCCGCTTGCTATCAGGCCGTGAGGCGGTCGAGTATGGCCTGATCGATGGAGAAGGTACGCTGGTCGATGCCATAGCGATGGCAGGGAACATGGCGGGTCTCGGGCCGGAGCCGCGAACCGTGATACGTGACGTGCGCCGTGTGACTTGGCTTGACCTGATGAGATCGCTGGCCGGGCGTGTGTTGGGCCGTGAAGGCGGGGGGGCGCTGATCGGTGAAGCGCTGCTCGACGAGGGGCTGAGGCGCGGCCCGCGACTGTTGTACGAGTTAAGGTGAGATGCCGGTAGCGGCGGGCATGAAAGCGGCCTATCATTGTGGCCTCATGCTTTAACTTCATTGACTGCTGGAGGGCGGGATGACCAAAGCCGACTTGGTCGAACAGGTCGCGCAAGCGATCGGGCCTGGCGTTACGAAGAAGGACTGCGCCGCGGTTGTGGATGGCTTTCTGAACGCGATCCGCCAGGCGCTAGCTGACGGCCAACACATCGAGATTCGAGGCTTCGGAACCTTCAAGGTCCGGAACAGACGGGCACGAGTCGCGCGTAATCCGCGAACCGGCGACCCTGTCCGTGTGGAGGCGCGGGCTGTCCCGGTCTTCAAGCCATCAAAGAACTTTCGGTCGCAGGTCGCTGGCGAAGAATCGGAGGAGTCGTTTGGGAGCTCGCTGGGCTAGATCCCGGGCTCGTCAAGCGGGTACTCGGGCCGGTCACTAGTCCGAGCTAGGTCAATGAACCCCCAATCCGCCGGTTCCGCCGGCCGGCAACGCTGACAAGAAGGTTCACGAGATGACAAGAGAGTCACTGGTTTCCCTGTCGCCGGAAGCAGTCATCGAGTTGGCGAAGAACTACTTCACGGACGCGCAATCGGGCTACAGCGGAACGCTGGTGGAAGAAGGAGACGGCTTCGTCCGCTTCCAGACGTTCCGCGGACATCTGGCCATCGCCGCCATATCGGAGGAAGAGCAGACTCGTGTTCGCTGTTCGACCCTTCGCTATCACCCGTCGATCGGCAAATTCCTGACAATCCTCTCAACCGAATCTACTGCCTCCGGGTCTTAGCCGGCGTGGCACGGCACGACCTGCAGACAGGCGCCATGGCATGACATCGAACGGTAAACGTCCGGGGTCGGGGTGATTCGCGTCACGTCGTTGTTTTTCGCCGCCTACCGCGATGTTCTGGGCACGGCCGAGGCGGAAGTCGAGCTACCCGAGGGTGCGTCGGTTGGCGACCTGGTGCAGATCATTCGGAATCGGCCCGGCGGTGACGGCATTCCCGCCTCACCGGCCGTTGCCGTGAATCAAGAGTATTCTCGGCCGGATCGCCGGCTGCGCGACGGCGATGAAGTGGCTTTCATCCCGCCGGTCGCCGGAGGGTGAATGTACTGCGAGGTAATATCGACGCCGATAGATCTCCCGAGCTTGCTGGAACGCGTGCGTTCGGACAGGGACGGTGCGATCGTCCTCTTCTGTGGCGTGGTGCGGAACCACGACGGCGGCCGCTCGGTCGTGGGGCTCACCTACGAGTCCTATGAGGAAATGGCCGCCGAGAGACTCAGGAAGATCTGTGAGGATGTCGCGTCGCAGTTCGAGGTGGGTGACATCGCTGTAGCCCACCGGGTGGGCGAGCTAGGAGTCGGAGAGGCGAGCGTCGGAATCGCGGTCGCGGCCCCGCATCGGGATGCCGCATACAAAGCGTCCCGCGAAGTGATCGAACGCCTCAAGCGGGAAGTTCCCATCTGGAAGCGAGAGCACTACGCGGATGGCGCAGAAGAGTGGCTAGGCGGCCACGAACCGCCGCCGTCGGGCTCGAATTGACGCGAATCTCTGCCCAGCGGTTTCCACACCCTGTTGGTTCTTGCCCGAGCACACTCTGTGCTATACGTTGCAAACGCGAAGTCCACTCTAGCACTTAGCCCCATCACTTGCGAAGCCCGCCAGCGTCCGGCCAGCGGCTAGCGTCATCTGTTCGCCGGAGATCTCGTGCACCGAAGCGTCGCTCCCGGGCCGAGGCGGGGGGATTGGGATTGGCGTATGGTTGACCGAATTACGGTTGTTGGCGCAGGACATGTCGGCGAAACTCAGGCGCTTCGTCTGGCCGAGATGAACGTCGCCCGGGAGATCGTGCTCGTCGACATCCTCGAAGGCATTCCTCAGGGGAAGGCCCTCGACCTTTTCGAGTCGGGCCCTGTGGTCGGTTTCGACACTCGGGTGATCGGCACCAACGGCTACGCGGAAACCAAGGGCAGCGACATCGTCGTGATCACGGCTGGCATCCCACGCAAGCCGGGGATGAGCCGCGACGACCTGCTGGCCACGAACGCGGGGATCGTCCGCAGCGTCGCCGAGGAAGTCAAGAAGTCGAGCCCGAATGCGATCGTGATCGTCATCTCGAATCCTCTCGACGTGATGACCTACGTGGCCAAAGAGGCCACGGGGTTCCCGGCGAGTCGGGTATTCGGTATGGCGGGCGTGCTCGACACGGCACGGTTCCGCACGTTCATCGCCGAGAGGGTCGGCGTCAGTGTCGAGGATATCCAGGCGCTGGTCCTGGGCGGCCACGGTGACACGATGGTGCCGCTGGTCAGTTACACGACCATCAGCGGAATTCCGCTGACGCAGTTCGTGGATCAAGCGACGATCGATGCTCTGATCGACCGCACGCGCAAAGGCGGGGCCGAGATCGTCGCGTACCTCAAGGAGGGCAGCGCCTACTACGCGCCTTCGGCTGCGGCGGCTCAGATGGTCGAGGCCATCGTCCTGGACAAGAAGCGCATCCTCCCCTGCGCCGCTTGGATGGAGGGCCAGTACGGAATCAGCGATACGTACCTAGGTGTCCCGTGCAAGCTGGGTCGCGGCGGCGTCGAGGAGATCATCGAAGTGGCGTTGACCGACGAGGAACAGGCGGCGCTCGAGAAGTCGGCGCAGCACGTGCGCAGCACGATCGACGACTTGAAGAAACTGATGTAGGACGGCGCCCTCGGATCGCTATGAGTGGCGCCGACTGACGACCAGGCGCGTCGAGGGAGACCCGGGCTCGGCGTGTGACGTTGGTCGAGGCGGCGGCGTACGTGAAGGCAGAGGGTGATAGGTTGTTGGGCTTGATATCCTAACAGCCTATCACCCATTGTGTTACGATGCTTGGCTTGAAGAAACATCGAACAGCGGCAAGGTCTCCCTCGACGAGTTA
>JASFMO010000111.1:0-8561 GCA_050117535.1 Gemmatimonadales bacterium
CGCCGCCGCGCTGGGAGCAGAGCGATTCCTGCGCGAGATCGAAGTGACCGCCGGGCTGACGCGTCCCCACATTCTACCGCTCCACGACTCGGGCGAGGCGGAGGGTCTCCTCTACTACGTGATGCCGTATGTGGCGGGCGAGTCGCTGCGGGGGCGGTTGGAGCGCGAGACCCAGCTTCCTATCGACGAGGCGCTGCGCATCACCGAGCAGGTGGCCTCAGCGCTGGAGTACGCCCATCGCCAGGACGTGATCCACCGGGACATCAAGCCCGAGAACATTCTGCTGCACGAGGGCGAGGCGATGGTGGCGGACTTCGGGATCGCGCTTGCAGTGAGCGCGGCGGGCGGGGAGCGGCTGACGGAGACGGGCATATCGGTGGGGACGGTGGAGTACATGAGCCCGGAGCAAGCGACGGGCGAGGAGGTGGATGCGCGGAGCGACATCTACAGCCTGGGGTGTGTACTGTACGAGATGCTGGTGGGTGAGCCGCCATACACGGGCCCGACGGGGATGGCGGTGCTGGCGAAGCGGTTGAGCGATCCGGTGCCGAGGGCGCGGCGGCTGCGGGGTGCGATTCCGGAGGCGGTGGACGCGGCGCTGGCGCGGGCGTTGGCGACGGAGCGTGTGGATCGGTTCGGGAGTGCGCGTGAGTTTGCGGAAGCCTTGGTGGCGGAGGCGGCCGGGGGTGTGGAGGCGGTGAAGTCGATCGTGGTGTTGCCGTTCGAGAACCTGAGTTCCGATCCGGAGAACGCTTTCTTTGCCGACGGCCTGACCGAGGAGCTGATCGCCGACCTGTCGAAGGTGCGGGCATTGCGGGTGATCTCGCGGACATCGGCGATGGTGTTCAAGGGCACGAGCAAGAAGGTCCCGGAGATCGCGGAGGAGCTGAAGGTCCGGTACGTGTTGGAGGGGAGCGTCCGGCGGGCGGCGGACAGCGTGCGGATCACCGCGCAGCTGATCGAGGCGGCGACGGACAAGCACCAGTGGGCGGACAAGTACACGGGCAGCCTGGAAGACGTGTTCGATCTCCAGGAGCGGCTCTCGCGGCGCATCGTCGACGCGCTACAGGTTACGCTGACGGGGGACGAGGACCGGCGGCTGGCGATGCGGATGCTCCCTGATGTGCGGGCCTTCGACTGCTACCTTCGGGCGCGGCAGGAGATGTATCGCATGACGGAGAGCGGGCTCGACCGTGCGCTCGAGCTGATCGAGGAGGCACTCGCAATTGTGGGTCCGAACGCCCTGCTCTATGCGGCGCTCGCCGAGATCTACTACTTGCATCAGGAAGGAATGGTTCGTCTTGACGAGGAGCCGCTGGAGCATGCGGACTCCTGGGTCGCGGAGGCGCTCAGCCTCGATCCCGACAGCCCGGCAGGACTGGGCTCAAGGGGACTGATCCAATACAAGCGGGGCGAACTTGGCGGAGCTGTTCGGGACCTCCGGCGCTGCGTCGAGTTGAAACCCGACGGCGTGAGCTACGCCTGGCTGGCCTGGCTCTACGGGCTCGCAGGGAGCATGGATGCGGCGCGGCGGTATGCCGATCGGGCGGCGTCACTGGATCCCCTATTCTGGACCAGCCGGCTGGCACCAGGTTGGGTGGCCTTGCTCGAAGGAGATTTCGACACGGCGCTCGATCAGGCACGCTTGGTGGTCGATCTAACGGACGGGGATCCGGTGACGGTTTTCTGGCTTGGCGTCTTCGCGGCGATCGCACAGCGAACCGATGAGGCGTGTCAACGGCTCAGACAGGTCGCTGAGGCCGAATCGGCGGTCGAGTCATGGAAGATTACGTGCACGGTGCTGGAGGCTGCCCTGCGCGGGGACGTCGAGACTGTCCGCCACGAGTTCAAGACGACGGACGTCCTCGATGTTGCGAAGATAGACTGGACGTTATCCTGGCTGTGCGCCGGCGTCTTCACACAGATCGGAGAGACGGATGAGGCACTGGGCTGGCTGGAGAAGGCCCTGGAGCTCGGCTTCACCAACCATCGGTTCTTCTCCGCAGTCGATCCGTTTCTGGCGCCGTTGCGTGATGACGCACAGTTCCAGGCGTTGATGGACCGTATGCGTGATAGACAGCGTACGGTGGAAGCGTGAGGACCTGAAAGGTGAGCGGTGAGGCGAAGGAACTAGGCCATTACCGCGTCGAGCGGGAGCTGGGACGTGGCGGCATGGCCACGGTCTATCTCGTGCACGACCCGAAGCACGAGCGCCGCGTAGCCCTCAAGGTCCTGAAGCCCGA
Source organism: Gemmatimonadales bacterium (assembly GCA_050117535.1). GTDB lineage: Bacteria > Gemmatimonadota > Gemmatimonadetes > Palauibacterales > KS3-K002 > JASFMO01. The sequence goes on from JASFMO010000111.1 coordinate 2,244, forward strand.
GCTCTCGGCAGCTCTCGGCGCCACACGCTTCCTAAAAGAGATCCAGATTACCGCCCGGCTGAGTCACCCACACATCCTGCCGCTCCACGACTCGGGCGAGGCGGAAGGTCTACTCTACTACGTGATGCCCTACGTGGCGGGAGAATCGCTACGGGGGCGGCTCGAGCGCGAAACCCAACTGCCTATAGGCGAGGCACTGCGCATCACCCAGCAGGTCGCGTCGGCGTTGGAGTTCGCCCACCACCAGGGAGTGGTGCACCGGGACATCAAGCCGGAGAACATCCTGCTGCACGAAGGTGTGGCGATGGTGGCGGACTTCGGGATCGCGCTGGCGGTGAGCGCGGCGGGCGGGGAGCGGCTGACGGAGACGGGGATATCGGTGGGGACGGTGGAGTACATGAGCCCGGAGCAAGCGACGGGCGAGGAGGTGGATGCGCGGAGCGACATCTACAGTCTGGGGTGTGTGCTGTACGAGATGCTGGTGGGGGAGCCGCCGTACACGGGCCCGACGGGGATGGCGGTGCTGGCGAAGCGGTTGAGCGATCCGGTGCCGAGGGCGCGGCGGTTGCGGGCGGCGATTCCGGAGGCGGTGGACGCGGCGCTGGTGCGGGCGCTGGCGACGGAGCGTGTCGACCGGTTCGGGAGCGTGGGGGAGTTTGCGGAGGCCTTGGCGGCGGAGGCGGCCGAGGACGTGGAGGCGGTGAAGTCGATCGTGGTATTGCCGTTCGCCAACCTAAGTCCGGATCCGGAGAACGAGTATTTCAGCGACGGCCTGACTGAGGAGATCATCACGGATCTCTCGAAGATTCGAGCCTTGCGGGTCATCTCGCGTAACTCGGCGATGCAACTCAAGGGGACGGACAAGGACACGAAGACCATCGGTCGCGAGCTTGGTGTGCAGTACGTGCTGGAGGGAAGCGTGCGCAAAGCCGGGAACAGACTGCGAATCACCGCGCAGCTGATCGACGCGCAGGATGATGTGCACTGCTGGGCCGAGAAGTATGACGGTGTACTGGAAGACGTATTCGATATGCAGGAGCAGGTGTCGCGTGCCATCGCCGATGCCCTGAAAGTCACCCTCAGTCCTGAAGAAGATCGTCGCCTTGGCTCGCGTCGGATCGAGAACGTGGAGGCTTACCAGTGGTATCTGCGGGCTAGACAGGAGACCTGGCTGGCGACACCGGAGGCGTTGGCACGAGCGAAGCAGTATCTGAAGAGTGGCTACGAGATAGTCGGCGAGAACTCCCTGCTCGATGCGGGGATGGGCTACGTCTACTGGTGGTATGCGAACATCGGGGTGGAGCACGAAGACAATATCGCGCTCGCGGAAGAGTATTGTGACCGAGCGCTCGCCCTCGATCCCGAGTCAGCTGAGGCGCATTTGGTGCTTGGGGTTTTGTATCAGGCGTTCCGCGGTGACCAGGTCCGCAGTTTCTATCACCTCAAGAGGGCGCTGGCCATCAGTCCGGACGATGCCCACGCTTTGTTCTGGTTGATAGCAGGTCACGGCATCGTCGGCCAGGTAGAAGGAGCATGGCCTCTGGTTGAGCGACTGGAAGCGGTCGATCCACTGACGCCAATCAGCAGGTACAGCCGGGTGTTCGCTGACGTTTTCAATGGGAAGTTCGATCAGTCGGTCGAAGCCTTGACTGGCTGGTTGCGCATGGAACCGGGCAACCCTGCGGCGCTGATACTGGGTGCGTGGTTTCTCGCGTTATCCGGGCGCCTCGCCGAGATGTGCCATCTGGTAGAAGGGTCGGCGGATCCCGGGTCTGGAGAGATGTACACGTCTGTGAGCGTGATGGCGAAGCACGCTGTAAACGGGAACCTGGCTCGGATGCGTGAGTCCGTGACCGAAGGCGAGAGGATGACGGCGCGGAGGGACCCTGTGATGTCACATATCATAGCGGACGTCTACGCTTTGGCGGAGTTGAAGGACGAAGCACTGGATTGGCTGGGGAACGCATTGAGCCGGGGGTGGATCAACTATCCGTTTACAGTACTGCACGACCCGTTGCTCGCGCCGCTGCGGGAGGAACCGAAATTCGAGGAGATCGCGGCTCGAATGAAGCGGGAATGGGGAGAATTCGAGGCTTAGTGCGATGACCGTTCCGTCCGGGCGCGCTTCCGGCCTCGCAGACCGCTACGCCGTCGTGCGGGAGATCGGGCGTGGCGGCATGGCCACCGTATACCTTGCCCGGGACCTCAAGCACGAGCGCCAGGTAGCACTCAAGGTCCTTCTCCCGGAGCTCGCCGCGACCCTTGGCAGCGAGCGCTTCCTACAGGAGATCAGGGTGACCGCCAACCTGCGCCACCCTCACATCCTGCCGTTGTATGATTCGGGGGCGACGGATGGCCTACTCTACTACGTGATGCCGTTTGTGGAAGGCGAGTCACTGAGAGATCGGTTGAACCGTGAGACGCAACTGCCGATCGACGAGGCTCTGGCGATCGCGGGCGAAGTTGCCGACGCGTTGGACTATGCTCATGGACGCGACGTCGTTCATCGGGACGTGAAACCAGAGAACATCTTGCTCGAGTCCGGACATGCCGCGGTAGCGGACTTCGGGATCGCACTGGCGGTGAGCGCGGCGGGCGGCGAGCGGTTGACGGAGACGGGCGTCTCGGTGGGTACGGTTGAGTACATGAGCCCGGAGCAAGCGCTGGGCGAAGAGGTGGATGCGCGGAGCGACATCTACAGTCTGGGGTGTGTGCTGTACGAGATGCTGGTGGGCGAGCCGCCGTACACGGGTCCGACGGGGGTGGCGGTGCTGGCGAAGCGGTTGAGCGATCCGGTGCCGAAGGCGCGGCGGCTGCGGGGTGGGATTCCGGAGGCGGTGGATGCGGCGCTGGCGCGGGCGTTGGCGCGGGAGCGTGTCGACCGGTTCCGGAGTGTACGGGAGTTCACGGAGGCCTTGGTGGCGGAGGTGGCCGAGGACGTGAATGCGGTGAAGTCGATCGTGGTCGTACCGTTCACCAACCTGAGCCCGGATCCCGAGAACGAGTATTTCAGCGACGGCCTGACCGAGGAGATCATCACCGACCTCTCCAAGGTTCACGATCTGCTCGTGATCTCGCGAAGTTCGGCGATGACGCTGAAGGGAACCCAGAAGGGAGCTCGGGAGATCGCACGAGAGGTCGATGTCCGGTACGTCTTGGAAGGGAGTGTAAGAAAGGCGGGCAAGAACCTTCGCATCACGGCTCAGTTGATCGATGCAGAGCGCGATGCACACCTGTGGGCCGAGAAGTACAGTGGAACGATGGATGACATCTTCGAGATACAGGAGAACGTCTCTGGGTCTATCGTCGATGCGCTGAAAGTCGAGCTGAGCGCCGAAGAGAAGCGAAGAATGGCTCTGCGACCCATCGAAGATGTCGATGCGTACGAGTACTACCTCAAGGCGACGGCTGCGACCTACCGGATAACGGAAGAGGGGATGTCGGAGGCCCTGCGCCACTTTCGGCTCGCGCTCGATGCCATCGGCGATAACGCACTCCTCTGCTCAGGCATCGCCTACATCCATTTCTTCCTCATGAACATCGGGGTCAGGATCGAGGAGAACCGAGCGAAGGCGTTGGAGCACGTGAGGAAGGCTCTGGCCCTCGATCCTGAGATGCCTAAGGCCCGAGCACTGCTCGGATGGCTCACCATGTTCTATCGGGGGAACTTGGAAGACGTGAAGGAAGGCGCGCGTCATCTGAAGCGAGCGCTGGAAGCCAACCCCAACGAGTTCCAGGCACTGTGGGGGCTGACGGTTGTCTACCTCTATGCCGGGAGAGTTTCTGCCGCCTACCCACTGGCTGAGCGGCTCCGACGAATCGAACCGCTGGATCCCCTGTCGCTCTGGGTGCTGGGGGGCGTGTACTACAACGACGCTCGATACGATCTCGCGCTGCGAGAATTCCGCAGGCTGTACGAGATGGATCCCGATCACCCCTGGTGGCGTGCCTGGTACGCCTGGATGCTGGCCTACGACGGGCAGCTTGACGAAGCCGCTGCCATCCTGGAGCAGAGCGCAAGAACCACCCCAGAGGATATGCATACGAAGCTCGCGCTGATGCAGGTCCACGGCTTGAAGAAGGACAAGCAGGCGGCGCAGAATGAGATGACCGACGATTTCCGGGCTTGGTGCCGAAGCGAGCGGGCGTGGTCTGCTTGTGTCTCCACCGCGTTCGCCCTGCTCGATGAAAGGGAGGAGGCGCTGGATTGGCTGGAGCATGCCGTTCAATGCGGCAACATTAACTATCCGCTGTTCCTCGAGAAGGATCCTTGGCTCGAGAACATTCGCGGCGAGGACCGGTTCAAGCGGCTCATGGAGAGGGTAAAGAGGGAGTGGGAGGCGTTCGAGGTGTGAGGTGGCGGGCGATATCCCAGCTCAGCCCCCCGCTCGTTCGAGCGGGCCGTGGCATAGACCGGGCGCAGCCCTGCCACTGCCGGGGGTACTCAAATGACTGACCCACTCGAATCCCTGAACACCGCCCTCGCTGGTCGCTACGCCGTCGAGCGTGAGCTTGGCAGTGGCGGGATGGCGATCGTCTATCTCGCCCGTGACCTTCGGCACGAACGCGACGTGGCCGTCAAGGTGTTGCGCGCGGAGCTGGCCGCCGCGATGGGTGGGGATCGCTTCCTGCGCGAGATCAAGCTCACCGCAAAGCTGAATCACCCGCACATCCTGCCGTTGCTCGATTCGGGCGAAGCCGACGGCTTCCTCTACTACGTCATGCCCTACGTCGCAGGCGAGTCGCTACGGGGGCGGCTCGAACGGGAGATGCAGTTACCGGTAGACGAGGCGCTACGCATCACCCAGCAGGTGGCCTCGGCGCTGGAGTTCGCCCACAAGCAGGGCGTGATCCACCGGGACATCAAGCCCGAGAACATCCTGCTGCACGAAGGCGAGGCGATGGTGGCGGACTTCGGGATCGCGCTGGCGGTAAGCGCGGCGGGCGGGGAGCGGCTGACGGAGACGGGGATATCGGTGGGGACAGTGGAGTACATGAGCCCGGAGCAAGCGACGGGCGAGGATGTGGACGCACGGAGCGACATCTACAGTCTGGGGTGTGTGCTGTACGAGATGCTGGTGGGGGAGCCGCCATACACGGGCCCGACGGGGATGGCGGTGCTGGCGAAGCGGTTGAGCGATCCGGTGCCGAGGGCGCGGCGGTTGCGGGGTGCGATCCCGGAAGCGGTGGATGCGGCGCTGGTGCGGGCGCTGGCGAAGGAGCGTGTGGACCGGTTCGGGAGTGCGGGTGAGTTCGCGGAAGCTTTGGTGGCTGAAGCGGGCGCGGATGTGGAGTCGAAGAAGTCGATCGTGGTACTGCCCTTCGCGAACTTGAGCCCCGATCCCGACAACGCGTACTTCGCCGACGGACTGACGGAGGAGCTGATCGCCGAGCTGTCAGGGATCGGCGATCTGCGGGTCATCTCCCGTACGACGGCGATGAAACTGAGGGGCACGCAGAAGGATGTTCCGGAGATCGGCCGCGAATTGAATGTCCAGTACGTGCTGGAAGGCAGCGTGCGTAAAGCCGGGAACTCGTTGCGGATCACGGCGCAGCTGATCGACGCGGTAACGGATGCACATCTTTGGGCAGACAGGTACTCGGGCACGATGGAGGACGTGTTCGAGATTCAGGAACGACTGGCGCGCACGATCGTGGAGCAATTGAAGGTGACACTGCGGCCCGAGGAGGAACGGCGCATCGCGGAGCGACCCGTCTCGGACCCGGTTGCCTACGAGTGCTACGTCAGAGCCAAGCACGAGCTGGCCAAGTGGACGCGGGGTGCTCTCGACGAGGGGGTGGCGCTGCTTGAGAAGAGCCTGGCGATGACTGGGCCGAATGAGCTGCTATTCGCGACGTTGGGAATCGCGCACACGCGCTATTTCGTCCTGGGTATCAAGTCGGATGAGGAGCTGCTGGCGCAGGCGGAGAGATGGGCCGCCAAGGCCTTCGAGTTGAATCCCGCCTCCGCTGGCGGTCATGTCGTGCGTGGGTTGGTGCTGTGGCATCAGGGTCGTATCCAGGAGGCCGTCCATGATTTCAAGGCGGCCCTGCGCAGCGACCCACAGAATGCTGAAGCGATGCACTGGTTGGCGTCCTCTGCGGGGGTCTCCGGTCACTTGGGCGCGGCCCGCTCTTACTACAAGCGGCTGGTTGCCGTGGATCCATGGGGCGGCATGAATCCTGGCTGGGTCGAGTACTATGACGGTCGCTTCGATGCTTCGTTAGAAGGGTTCCGCAAGGAATATGAGATGGACCCGCAGAGCCCCTACACTCGATGGGCGTACGGAAGCGTGCTAGTGTGGGCCGGCCGGATCG
>JASFMO010000112.1:0-8551 GCA_050117535.1 Gemmatimonadales bacterium
ACGCGTTGACCGCGTTCAAAAGTATCCCTCACGTCTCGGTCGCGAAGTACTACCCTGAGGGCACTGTGGTCTTCGGGGGGCTCAGCAAGAGCCTCCCACTCGGCGGCTGGCGGGTGGGCGTGGCCGTCCTCCCCGAAAAGAACGGCGGGCGCGCGCTGGCGCATGCCATCTCGAATATCGCCTCCAATATCTGGACTTGCGTGGCGGCGCCGGTTCAACACGCGGCCTTGGTCGCCTACAGCGACGACCCCGAAATCGAGGAATACATCGCTCTCTGTGCGCGTATGCATGGATGCCGCACCCGCTACCTCTACCGGACCATGCAGCAGCTGGGGGTCCGCTGCGTGGAGCCGGCCGGCGCCTTCTATATTTTCCCCTGCTTCGAGAAGTGGCGCGGACCCCTCGCCGCGCGGGGAGTGCGGAACGACGAGGACTTGGCCCTCTATCTCTTGGAACACTATGAGGTCGCCACGCTACCGGGCTCGGCGTTTCACTCGGCACAGGGCTTGTGTCTCCGGATATCTTCTAGCTATATCGATGCGGCCACCGACGAGAGGGCCGATGCCCTGCTGGCGGCGTTCCAGGAGGATGACGACCCGGAGCGGTTCATCCAGAACCACCATCCGCGATTGCAGAAGGTGGCGGAGCGCTTCGGCGAATTCATCGCGGACCTCGAGGAGGAGTCCGAGTACGCCCTGTCGCACCGCGAGCTGGCCATCTCCTAGCACCGGTTGAGAACGCATGCGCGATGTCGTCATCGTAGACGCTGTCCGCTCACCGATCGGGCGGCACAACGGCTCCCTCTCCAGCGTGCGTCCCGATGATCTCCTGGCTGAGGTCCTCAAGCGCCTCTTGCAGCGCGTTGGACTCGATCCCTCGCTGATCGACGACGTGTACGCGGGGTGCGGCAACCAGGCGGGGGAGGACAACCGCGATGTGGCCCGGATGGCTGTGCTGTTGGCCGGGTGGCCGGTCGAAGTGCCGGGGGTCACCGTCAACCGCAACTGCTCGTCGGCCCTGGAGGCGGTGAACCAGGCGGCCAAAGCGATCATCGCCGGGGAAGGCGACGTCTTCGTGGGCGCCGGCGTTGAGTGCATGAGCCGGGCCCCCTGGGCCATACCCAAGCCCGAGCGCGCGCAGCCCATGGGACACTGGACGATGTGGGACACAACGGTGGGTTGGCGCTTCAACAACCCCCGCATGGATGCGCTCTACCCGATCGAAAGCCTTGGCGAGACGGCCGAGAACATCGCCGAGGAGATGGGGATCTCGCGCGAGGAGCAGGACGCGTTCGCCCTGGAGAGCCACCGACGGGCGGTGGAAGCCATCAACTCGGGCAAGTTCAGGGACGAGATCGTTCCCATTCCCGTAGCGCAGCGCAAGGGCGAGCCGATCATCGTGGACACCGATGAGCACCCGCGCTACCGCCGCGACGGCCTCCGGCTGATCCTGGACACGAGCCTCGAGAAGCTGGGACGGCTCAGTCCAGCCTTTCGCAAGGATGGCACGGTCACGGCGGGCAATTCCAGTGGGGTTAACGACGGTGCGGCGGCGCTGCTGCTCATGAGCGCGGAGAAGGCGCGGGAGCTGGGGCTCACACCGATGGCCCGCTGGCTAGGATCGGCCGTGGCGGGTGTCGACCCCGGCGTCATGGGTTACGGGCCTGTGCCCGCGACCGAGAAGTTGCTGTGCCGGCTTGGGCTGACGCTCGAGCAGGTGGGCCTGATCGAGCTGAACGAGGCCTTCGCGGCGCAAGCGCTCGGCGTCATGCGCCGGCTGGGCCTGCGGCACGAGATCACCAACGTGAACGGAGGCGCCGTCGCGCTGGGGCATCCCACCGGCTGCTCCGGTGCCCGCATCCTGGTGACGCTGCTGCACGAGATGAAGCGCCGAGCGCCCCAAGAGTCGCGGCCGTACTACGGATTGGCCACCCTCTGCGTAGGCGTGGGCATGGGCGTCAGCACGCTGGTTGAGTGGGTCGGGCGGTAGGCGGGAATGGCAAGCGAACACGAAGGAGCGAACGTGACCGGCGAAGCGCGGCGACCGCTTTCGGGAATCCGGGTGATCGGGCTGGAACAGTACATGAGCGGCCCCTACTGCACCATGCTTCTGGCCGACGCCGGCGCCGAGGTCATCAAGATCGAGCGCCCGGGAAAGGGTGATCCGCGCCGCAGCATCCCCCCCTTCGCCAAGCAGAAAGACGCCCGGAAGGCGTTCGGCTACATGGCCTACAACCGCAACAAGAAGAGCCTGGCGCTGAATGTGCAAAGCGAGCAGGGGCGGGAGATCGTGCGGCGGCTGGCGGCCGTCTCCGACGTGGTGGTCGAGAACCTGCGGCCCGGCTCGATGGCCAAGATCGGCCTAGATTACCAGGGACTCAAATCAGTCAATCCTGGCATCATCTACGTCATGATCTCAGGGTTCGGACGCCTTGAGGGGTACCGGAGCGATTACGCCGACCGTCCCGCGTTCGACATCGTAGCCGAGGCAATGAGCGGCGTGATGGACCTGATCGGGTTCGAGGACAAGCCGCCGACCTTCACGCTGTACGGTCTGGCCGACGTCTACTCGGGCATGATCGCCGCCTACGGCGTCATGCAGGCCCTGTTCATGCGAGAACGTACCGGCGAGGGTCAAGTCGTGGACGTCTCCCTCACTGACAACATGCTCGCCTTGAACGAGCGGATGGTGGCGCTCTATTCGGTCACCGGGAAAGAGCCGCAGCGCGGCAAGCTGGAACACCTCTGGCCTCGCGGCGCCTTCCGCTGCAAGGACGGCTACGTGGCGCTCAACGTGCCGGACGACATCGTGTGGGGCCGACTCGCGACCGCCGTAGGCCGACCGGACCTCGTGGACGACCCTCGCAGTGCCGACGGCACGAGCCGCGCCGCCAACGCTGAACTTCTACAGCCGATTATCGAGAGCTGGATGGCGGATAAGACCCGGCAGGAAGTCGTGGACGCGCTGAACGCGGCCGGCATGCCGACCGGGCCGGTCTACACGGCGCGCGACGTCTTCGCCGACCCACACTTCCGCACCCGCCGCATGCTGGTCGACATTGATGATCGCGAGGTCGGCACCTACACGTTCGCCCGATCCACACCACTCCTGTCGGCAGCGCCCGAGATCGCGAAGGAGCCCTCCCCAGCGCTGGGCCAACACACGCGCGAGATCCTGGAGGGGCTATTGGGCTACTCGCCGGAAGCGGTGGAACGGCTGGCGGCCGAGGACGTGGTGGGATTAGCGAGGTAGTCCTCGAGCAGCCGCCGGAGATCGTTCACCCTCAGATCCAGGACAGCGTCGGCGTCAGGCGGTGAACCGTCTCCTCAGCTCGAGAATATCAGGGGTCGACCAATGGGTTACATCCAAACTGACACTTAACGTCCTGCCTCTTCCCGCGTCTAACCGTCAACGTCCCCGTTTCCAGCTAGGCCGCACGTTGACGACTAACGCTCGCGGCACTTGGGCTGTCTGATGTGTACGAAGGCTGGAATGGGTCTCAACCACGAACGGGAGCGAGGAATGGAGAGGCTGTCATCTACGTTACTGCTAGCGGCGTTGGCCGCACTTCTTGTTGCCGGCTGCGACAACACCGGCGAGCCCGAACTTCTCTCGAACAACGTCAACTTCGACGCGGCGGTGGTCGCCGCCGACGGGACGCTCGAGGATTTGCAGATGATGCACGGGCCGCGGCTCGGCCTGCCGGGCATCGTTTTCCCTCCGCTGCCCAACGAAAATGACTGCACGGCAGACGGCGGGCGGTACCATTGCAATCCCATCGGGAGGGACGGTCTGACGTTCACGCGAACGATCACATATTTCGATGAAGGCGGCGGCGAAATCGTCGATGGTGAAGGAAATCCACTGTACGATGAGGCGATCACGGACGGGATCCGCTATCAGATCTCCGTCGTGGGTGACATCTCCAGGGAGTGGTGGAGCGCGAGCATCGATCGTCAGCGAGATCTGACCGTCACTGGTCTGTTGAACGACACCGACGAAGACGACGGCAATGACGATGGTGTCGTGACTTGGACCGGCGACGGCACCGGCGATGTGACGCGCAGCCGTCACACCGATGGCGGCGAGCTGCGAGTCTATCGTATGGTCTCGAGCTCGACGATCAAGGATGTGGTTGTTCCTTATCCGCGGACGGAGACCGGGTGGCCGTCATCCGGGTCGATCGAGCGGAGCGTAACGATGACGAGAACTCTGCCGGACGGAGAGACCGAGACCGTGCAGCGAGACGTGACCGTCACCTTTGACGGCAGCCAGTACGCCACGGTGACCGTTGGAGAGGACACGTTCACGCTCGATCTGAGCGAGCGGGGCTTCGGACCCGGGAAAATGCGTGATCACAGAAGGCGACGATTTCAGCGTCCCTAACGTGGAATCGATGCCGGGAGGGGGGCGTTTCGTTTTGGCGTGCTGATTCTCTGGCGTTGGTTGGTGGGGTCGTTCGGCAACCAACAGCTGAAATGGGAAGAAATGCCGGAGCGTGAGGTCGAGTCATGAATTGCTGTCCGATGTGCGGGGCTGCGGTGCGGGCTGCCAGTAACGATGACGGGACCATCCAGTATGAGGCGTTGTACGGACGCCGGGCACACGACGATGCACAGGAGCGCGCAAACACAAGCGCACCGCCCAGCAAGAAGAGCGCGAAACAGCGAGCCGCAGGCAGGTCAGCGGGTAAGACCGACGCCCTTCGCGGGCGTCGACTGAGATAGACGACCAACGCAACCCAATCCTTGCGTGGTTGACGCCTACTGTTTAGAGCGATGTGTCTCGGCTCGTTCCTCTCTCTCTCATCCGCTCAGCCAGCGGGACGTCATGAGTAGGCTGTCCATCGCGGCTTCCGCGGCACTGGTCGGTCTTCACTTCCTCTTCGTGGCCGCATACGTTGAACCGTCGCTCTCGGGCCCGGACGCCAGCGGCTATTTCGCGCAGGCGAAGATGCTGGCCACCGAGGGTCGCACCTATCAAGAGATCGATGCGCCGCTGCAGTTCCTCGGCGCGCACTGGTTGGACGCAGGCGACGGGCGGTACTTCAGCAAGTACCCACCCGGGCTGCCGCTCATGCTGTCGCTGCCGTATCGGTTGTTGGATCCCCGAGCGGCGTTCTGGGTCGACCCCTTGCTGGCATCACTGGCGCTGATCGCCCTCTTCCTGATCGCTCGCCGGTGGATGGCTGACGGTTGGGGGGGTGTCGCTGTGGCTCTGATGGCGGTCAACCCTCTGGCCAACGAGAACGCACTAGGCGGTTTCGCTCACACGGCCGTTGCCGCCTTCCTGCTGTGGGGGATTTACTTTCTGATTCGCTGGCGCCGCAGCGGCGCGCTGGGTTGGGCCGCGGCGGCCGGCCTTTGTGTCGGGTTCATCCCGGCGATCCGCTACGCCGAAGTTCTCTTTGCCGCTGCCTTTGGCCTGTTTGCGGTTCTTGTCCTGACCGGAAGTCCGGGCCCGCGAACCGACGAGCCAAGCCCGGTTCGAAGGCACAGCCTCTTCGCCATGCTGGGCGGCCTCGCCCTGCCGGTTCTGGCATTGGCGGTTCGCAATCAGCTTGCCTTCGGCGCGTTCTGGAGGACGGGCTACGCGATATCTGGCGAGCAGAAGGGATTTGGGTGGAGCTATCTCTGGGAGCACTGGCTGCCTTACTTGGAAGAGCTGGTGGCCTCGGGGATGGGTCCGCTGTTCGGTCTCGGGGTCATTGGCCTTGCCGTACTGTGCGCGCGGCGCGAGACGCGTGAGCACGGCATCCTGCTGACGGCCCTCATCGTACCGACGACGGCTCTCTACATGGCGTACTACTTTCAACCCAGTCCGCGCTTTCTGCTGCCGACGTTCTACCTCTACACGCTGGCCGGCGTGTGGCTGCTAAGGCTTCTGAGCGACGCCCTCGGCCGGCCGGCTCGCGCCGCGACTGTCTTGGCCGTCATCCTCACCGCGCTTTGGGGAGTGCCGCTCTCGGTTCAGGCCATGTCGCGTGTCGAGCGGCAACGCGCCGCTCTCGCGCGGGTTACCGACATCATCGACCAGCACGTGCCTGGCGGCGGCGTTGTGCTAACCGACAACGCTGTCGGCCAACATCTGGATTTCCTCGGCCGTTGGCGCGTCGGTCATCTCGAAGCGCTCACCATGTCCCGCCGTTTGGCGGCCCGATTCGCTGACGACTCCTTTGCCGCGACTGGGGCCGATAGGACTCGCTTTCGGGCAATCGATCGCTTCGCTAAGTACGCCGCTGGGTCGAGAGAAGAGCGACTCGAAGCGGTGCGCGCGGATCTCGAGGTATGGGTTGGATCTTCTGGTGAAGTCTACTTGCTCGGCCGGCAGTCGGAACTCTCGGAATGGCGGCAGCAGTTGGACTCCCGCGATGAGATATCAGAACTCGCCACCGTCCAACTCGAGGTATCGGACGTTGCTGGCGTGGGACTTCCCGGCCGGGACCGGCTGCGGCGCATGCCTCCGCGGCTGCGGGCTGGGACGGCCGGCGCGCGAGACCCGGCGGGGCGCTTCCCCCGATTGCAAGGTGGGGTTGGTGGTCCTGGACTGTTCACCGCCGGAAGCGAACCGTTGACCCTCCTGGAGTGGAACTGGCCGTAGCAAGCATCCGGGCGGGCTGCGGCAGCATTTCTTCTGCGATTGGTCCAAGCGCTTCCAGCCGTCCGCTCCCCTGGCGGCACCGTTCAGAATCGGACAGCGTTGTGCCGCTTTCGGACCGGAAACAGCGAATCCCAACCGCGCTTTTCTGTGCTAATTGCCTGAAAACTAGCGGCTTGCGCCCGTTGTACCGTCGAGCGTCCGTTGGCACCCCTCTTGCCCCTCCCAGCGGTGATTGGCTTCAGCCGAATCTGGCGATCCACTAAACGGACATGCGTCCACAGGAATGGAGTCATGAAGGGCATCGCACAGGATCTCCGCTACGCGCTTCGGCAGCTGATCTTGCGGCCGGGGTTTTCACTCCTTATCGCGATCACCCTTGCCGTGGGCATCGGGGCCAACGTCGCGATCTTCAGCGTGCTGAAGGGACTGATCTTACGCTCGTTGCCGTATCCCGAGCCGGAGCGGGTCGTGGCGATCTGGGAGACGCCACCGGGCCAGCGCTCGTACCAGCCGTTTACGCCGCCGGACTACTTCGACATGCGGGAGCAGACCCACACGCTGAGGGAGATGGGTGTGTATCGGTTCAACTGGGTGAACCTGGCCGGGGATCCCGAGCCGACGCGCAGTTTTGCGGCGCGCGGCACCGCCAGCACGCTGCGGGCGTTGGGCGTGCAGCCGGCGCGCGGGCGCTTCTTCACCGACGATGAGGAGATCGAGGGGAGCCACCATGTAGTGATCGTCAGCAACAGGCTCTGGAAGCGCCGCTTCGGCGGTGTGCCGGACATAGTCGGGCAAAGCATGACGATCGATGGTGAAAGCTACGCGATCATCGGGGTGATGCCGGAAGCTTTCGAGTTCCCCAGGCCTTGGAGCTCGATGACCGAAGATCCCGAGTTGTGGATGCCGCTTCCCCTCGCCCGGGACAACAGCACCCGGGGGTGGCACTTCCTGGCGGCGGTCGGGCGATTGGAGGATGGTGTAACGGTCGAGCAGGCGGAGGCCGAACTGAAGGGGTTCGCCGCCGAGCTGGCCGAGATGTATCCCGACACCAACGCACAAGTCGATGTCTGGATTGAACCGCTGACCGAACGCTCGCTAGGGTACGTACGCTCGTTCTTGCTGCTGCTGCTGGCCGTTGTCGGGCTCGTGCTGCTCATCGCTTGCGCGAACGTGGCGAGCATGCTGTTGGCGCGGGGGACGAGCCGGATGAGCGAGTTGGCGATCCGTGCGTCGATGGGTGCGAATCGCGGGCGGTTAGTCCGCCAGCTGATGACAGAGAGCATGGTGCTGTCCGCCTTGGGTGGTCTGCTCGGCGTGCTGCTCGCCCGGTGGGGCGTCGCAGTCATCAAGACTCGAATTCCGGCCTACATCCCACGGGTGGAAGGGATTCGTTTGGATGGCGACGTTCTGCTTTACGCGATTCTGGTCGTTGCGGTGACGGCGTTTGTCTTTGGGTTGTTGCCGGCGCTCTTGGCTTCGCGCACCGAGCTGGTCGGGTCATTGAAGGAAGGTCGCGGAAGTCAGGCTGGCGGTCGCAAGCACAACCGTATCCTCGGGGCGCTGGTCGTCGGGCAGTTGGCCATCGCCTTCGTCCTCGCGAATGGTGCCGGACTGCTGATTGTGAGCTACCTCAACGTATTCGATGTTCCACGGGGTTTCGACACCGACGAAGTGCTCGTCGCCGGGATCTCGACGAACGGCCCCGGATATGAGGAAACGGCTCAACGCGTTGCCTTTTGGGACGAGTTGATCGAGCGGGTCGAGGCGCTGCCCGGCGTCGAGTATGCGGCTGCCACCAACAAGCTTCCCATGAACGGCGGCAACAACGGCTCGGTGCTCGTGGAAGGCGAGACGTATGACCCGGAGGCGCGCCGGCCACTGGTCGAATACTCCTACGTCAGCCCGCACTACTTCGAAGCCATGGGAATCGCCCTGCTATCGGGCCGCCTGC
>JASFMO010000113.1:0-8525 GCA_050117535.1 Gemmatimonadales bacterium
CTGCTGTGATTGAGGCGCGGTACATGGATCAAATCGTAGTCCGGAGAGAACAGGCATGATCTCGACATCGTATCTCATCGGCGCGTTGGACATTGGATCGACGAAGACCTGTGCGGTCCTCGGCGAGCTGATGTTGAACGGTGATCGCACGCCGCAGGTGAAAGTCCTCGGGGTCGGACAGGCGAGGCCGAGCGGAATCCGGCGTGACGCTGTTAGCAATCTCGAGGAAACGACGGAGGAGATCCGCCAGGCTCTCAAGCAAGCCGAGCTCATGGCCGGCGTACAACCGCGCGGTCTCTACGTGGGAATCTCGGCGGAATACGTGCAAACGAGCACATCCAACGGCATCGTCGCCATCGGCGAGGAGGAAATCGATGAGGATGACGTCGAGCGGGTGCACGAAGTCGCCCGTGCCGTTGTTGTGCCGCCGGATCGGGAGCTGCTACACGTGATTCCGCAGGACTATTCGGTGGATCATCGTGGAGGGATTCAGCGACCCGTCGGCATGCTCGGTACGCGGCTTGAGGCCGAAGTCTTCATCGTCCTAGCGGCGGGGGCGGCCGCGCGGAATCTGCGTAAGGCCGTGTCCCGCGCCGGCTACGACGTGGCCCAGCTGGTCTTGAGTCCACTGGCTGCCGGGCTGAGCGTCTTGACGGCTGAGGAGCGGGAGGTCGGCAGCGCCGTGGTGACGATCGGCGGCCGCAACACCGAGATCGCGATCTTCCACGAAGGGAAGATCCGTCATGTTGCCGTTGTGCCCTGTGGTGGAGTCAGCTTCACAAACGATCTCGTCAAGGGCCTGGGGATACCGTATGCAGAAGCGGAGCGAGTCAAGGAGCGTTATGGCGTTGCCTCGACACGGCTCGTCGACCCGGGAGAGACGATCGAGGTGCCCGGCCCGGCCCCGGGGTCGCAGAAGCACATGGCGCGGGAATTGCTCGCGCACATCATCGAGCAGCGGATGGATGAGGTGCTGGGACTCGCCTACCACGAGATCGAGCACGCCGGCTACGGAAACCGCCTCGGCGGGGGCGTCGTGCTAACCGGAGGAGGAGCAGGTCTCGAAGGCATCCTGGACGTTGCACAGTCGATTTTCACCTTGCCCGTGCGGATGGGCGCGCCAGGCGAAGGACTGACCGGTCTGGCGGATTCGATACGCCGGCCCAAGTTCGCGAGCGCCGCCGGCCTGATGCTCTTTGGCGCGGGGCGGATTCGTGAAGATCTGGGCAACGGCAGGAGGCCGACGCTTCGCGCCTTGGCGAAGGTCGGCGGGTGGCTGAGGGAGTTCTTCTAGTTAGATGAGACCGCCGGCGATGGATCGCCGCACGAGGACGTGAAGATGGAAGCGGGAATCTGTATCGAGAGTTGGTCATTACGTGTGAACGGGAGGGGATGAAGATGATTCGTTTCGAGCTTGCAGATACACATCGGCCGGGCGCTATGATGCGCGTCATCGGCGTCGGTGGCGGTGGCAACAACGCGGTCAATCGCATGATCGAGGAGGATCTGCCGGGCGTCGAGTTCGTGGCCGTCAACACCGACAGCCAGGTTCTGGACAACTGCCGGGCTCCGGTGAAGATCCAAATAGGAAAGAAGTTGACGCGGGGTCTTGGCGCCGGGGCACGCCCGGAGATCGGACGCCAGGCGATCGAGGAGAACAAGGACGAGGTGGTACGCGTCCTCGAAGGTGCGGACTTGGTCTTCGTCACGGCGGGGTTGGGCGGTGGCACCGGCACTGGTGCGGCGCCCATCGTGGGACAGCTGGCCCGCGAACTCGGCGCTCTCAGCATCGCGATCGTGACCCGGCCATTCGAGTTCGAAGGGAAGAAGCGCCTTCAGCAGGCCGAGATCGGATTGGCCGAACTGCGCAAGAGCGTCGATACGGTGATCGTCGTGCCGAACCAGCGCTTGCTTTCCGTGGTCGGGAAGGGTACTACTTTTCGTGATGCGCTGAAGAAAGCTGACGAGGTGTTGCTGCAGGCAACGCGCGGCATCTCCGACCTGATCAGTGTGACCGGAGACGTAAACGTCGATTTCGCCGACGTTCGCACGGTCATGGCCAACCGCGGGCCCGCGCTCATGGGAACGGGCTGTGGCCAGGGTGACAATCGGGCGCACGAGGCGGCGCAGGAAGCGATATCCTCTCCGTTGCTTGACGATATCTCGATCGCCGGCGCCAAGGCCGTACTGATCAATATTACGGGCGGTATGGACCTCACGATCGACGAGGTCACGACCGTGAGCACGATGATCCGAGATGCGGCGGGTGACGAGGCTGAGATCATTTTCGGAACCGTTCAGGACCCGAACATCGAGAACGAGGTCCGCGTGACGGTCATCGCCACAGGCTTCGCCGCGACTTCGCCTGGCGATGCCGAGCCTGTGGTTAGGCCCAATCTCGCTGCCCGCAAGGTGAGCAAGCCGGCTGCGGTGCCGATGGTAACCGATCGCAGCGTCGTCTCGATCGAGGTTGGCGACCCGGCCGATCTCGAAATACCAACCTTCATACGACGGCAGATGGACTAGGAATGAACAGAGGCCGCACCGACAGGAGGCCGAAACCTGGCCCGCTCCAACTGTCATCCCCTCCCGGCGAGCGGTATGGGTAGAGGCCTCTTGGTGTTCGCGCTTCTGGTAACCGGTGGCCTGACGCTGCTATTGGGACGGCCAGCCCGGTCGCAGCGCAACGTCGTCGACTTGCAGGCCATCGTGGTCTCGGCGGATCAAGTCACGCCCACGATCCACTCCGACACTCTGCGGCGCGGCGAGGTGCTCGCTCAGGTACTCGCCCGGCAGTCGATGAATCCGCAGGAAGTAGCGGCGATGGTCGAGGCGCTCCGCCCGTACGCGAACCCGCGATACCTACGGTCGGGAGTCGTCGTACAGGTCGAGAGGACCGCTTGGGATAGTCTGGTCGCCGTATCGATCCGCGTCGATGCCGACCGGGTGGTTCGGATCACACAGGACGCGCTGGGCTGGGTAGGCGCGGAAGAGGAACTCCCGATTCACGTCGACACGCTCGTACTCGCCGGCGCGATCTCTTCCAGTCTCTACCACTCGGTCATGGCCTTACCGTCCGAGTCGATGGGCCAGCAGGAACGGATCGAACGGGTGATGTGGGGCATCTATCGCCCGTTTCAATGGACCATCGACTTCGGCGTCGACCTTCGCAAGGGCGATACCTACAAGGCCGTCTACGAGCGACACGTACGCTCGGACGGATCGGTGCATTCGGCTCGGGTCTTGGCCGCCGAATTCGTCAATCGAGGGAATCTGCATCGTGCCTTTTGGTTTGAGCCCAGGCGCGAATACTTCGATGCAGACGGTGCGTCGATGAAAATGGTCTTCCTCAAGGCGCCGGTCGATTTCCGTCGGATCTCGTCCAGATTCTCGCGGCGTCGCCTGCACCCCAAGCTCAAAGTCTATCGACCGCACCTGGGCACCGACTACGCCGCCGACTCCGGTACGCCTGCTTACTCCACGGCCGATGGCACGGTGACGCGAGCGGGTTGGTGGGGCAGCTATGGGCGCATCGTCGAGATCAGGCATGTCAACGGCTACCGCACGCGCTACGCTCACTTGAGCTTCATCGCTAAAGGAATCAAGCCGGGCGTCAAAGTTCGCCAGGGCCAGCTCATCGGACACGTCGGCACTTCCGGTCTCGCTACCGGACCCCATCTCCACTACGAGATGCTCCACAACGGTAAGCATGTCGACCATCGCAGAATCAACCTTCCGTCCGGGAACCCTATCGCGGCCGCCGAACAGCCGGAATTCCAGCGGATGCGCGATCGGCTGGCGTTCATGCTCCAGCGAGCCAGCGGAACGGTCGTCAAGCGGGCTGATTGACTGGCTCAGTCTTCTTCAGACGGTTCTAGATTTGGCGATCGCGGACGACAAACCGCATTGGCCCCGAGCGACCGTTCGGGGCTGCGTCACTGGCCGCCACGCCTTGCGGTCTCCTTCGCACGCTCTCATCCTCAGACCGTGCTATGTGTGTCGGTGACTCTCCCGATTGGTTTCGAGTAGTATGAGCCCCCTCAAGTGGCTGCTCCTGCTTGCGGGAAGTTGTGCCATCGTTGCCTATACGGCCTGGTGGTACAGGACGCGCGAGGAGCCGGTCGCGGCGCGGAAATGGGCGGCGGCATTGCGGTCCGTAGCTCTTATCGGCGCCTGGCTCATCCTTCTCAATCCGTTGATCCCGGCGGCCGAGTCGGGGGCCGAGAAGGGAACGGCCGCCGTGCTCGACGCCTCATATAGCATGTCGCGCCCATCCGGCGTCGGGGCCGAAAGCATCTGGACCCGTGGTCTCGACTCGATCGCGCGCCACTCGCATGTCTGGATCTTCGGTGGACCCTCGCCACGGTACCTGTCGAGGGATTCGTTGCCCTCTCAACCGCCATACGCCACGTCTCTTCTGGGACCGGCTGTCCGGGCTGCCGCGGCGGCCGGCGCGCGGCGTGTCGTGGTATACTCGGACGGTAGCGTGACGGATGCGCAGGTCGCGTTGGATGAAGCCCGACGTCGCGGTCTAACGCTGTCGTGGGTGGACCTTGAACCGTCGTATCCCGATGCGGGGATCGCGCGCGTCAACGCCACGCGTTGGGTGCAGAGCGGGGACAGCGTGGAGATTCGCGCGGAGATTATCGCTCGAGCCGTAGCCGCCGACAGCCTGCGGGTGGAAATCATCGATGAGGAGGGTCGTACCCGGGCGTCCGAATGGGCGGCCATTCCGCGAGACGGCCGATTCAACACCGCGGCCTTGGCTATCGGGGTAGAGGGTCGCGCCGGTCTGCGGAGGTTCCTCGTACGTTTGAACCCGCCCGCTGGCGATCTCGAAGAGCGGAACAACGAGCGCGTCCTCTACGTTCGCGTGACTGAGCAGGCGGTCGGCCCCGTCTTGATCTCGTTGCAGCCCGATTGGGAACCATCGTTCCTGATCGAGAACCTCGACCGTCTCACCGACGCGCGAACAACCGCCTATGTCTGGCTGGCGGACAGCCTGGTGAACTTAGCCGGGTATAGCAGAACGGCGCGCTCGACCGTCGAACGCCGGGCCCAAACAGCTCCACTGCTGATTGTGCACGGTTTCGGGGCCGACTCTCCCGACTGGGTGCGCGAGCTCGTACGGACTTCGACCCGGCTCCTGGTCTTTCCGGCCGGTCCACGCGGTTTCGATCTGCCCGGCTGGGAGGTGCGTGTCGGCGCACCGACCGCCGGCGAGTGGTACGCCGCGGCAGAGCTTCCGGCCTCTCCGTTGGCGCTCGACGTCGGCGGAGGCTCGACGGAGGCGTTGCCGCCGCTGTTGGCGGCTCGCCTCGTGCAGGCTGAGCGCACTTGGAGACCGCTGGACCTTCGTCGCCTGAGGCGGGGAGAGGCGAGACCTGCCGTGGTCCTTGGCAGCCCCGGAGGTCGGCGGTTCGCTGTGGTTACCGCTGAGGGGTTCTGGCGTTGGGCCTTCCGGGGCGGGACCGGGCGTCAACTGTATCGGTCTCTATGGACCGGCATTGCCGGCTGGCTCGCCGCTCGTCAATCGGCGGGTTTCGGCCCGGAGCCCAGCCAGCGGGTGGTCATGAACGGCGAATCGCTGCGCTGGACCGTGCCGGAAGGGAGCGATTCTCTGACCGTCGAGCTACGAGCTGAGGACGGTCAGTCTGTCTTCAGTCGAACCGCGCTGGCCGGGGACTCTCTGGCCGCACAGCTGTCACCGGGGCGCTATCGCTACCGCGCACAGGCCTTTGTCGGTGCGCGCGCCGTGAGCGCGGCTGAAGGACCCGCCGAAGTCGAGGCAGTCTCCGACGAGCTGTTGCCACGCCCGCGCGTGAGCCTCGAGCCGGCCGCCGCGGCGGCGGCGCTGCCGGATGTGGACGCTCAGCGCTCGGGAGGGTACCGTGGGCTCGCCACGTTGGGGTGGCCCTATTTGATCATCATCGCTCTCTTCTGCGGCGAGTGGGCCCTGCGGCGTTGGAGTGGGTTGCGGTAGCGATGGCTAGGGGAAGATCGCCGTGAGCCAGCCGGGTTATCTCGATCGGCCCGTCCAGTACCTCAAGGGAGTGGGTCCGCGGCGTGCGGAGGCGCTGGGCAAGCTGGGCATTCGCTCGGTCCGCGACTTGCTCCGCCACGCCCCACACCGTTACCTGGACGCCACGAGCGTTACGCCAATCGGCCGGCTGGCGCCTGGGATGGACGCCACGTCGATCGGAGAGGTCGTCTCGAAGGGTGTCATACCAACCCGTCGTCGGCTCAGGGTCTTCCAAGCCGTAATCAAGGATTCGACGGGCCTGATCGAGTGCGCTTGGCCCGGCCAGCCGTTTCTCGACCGAGCGATACAAAAGGGCGACACGCTGTTGGTTACGGGGCCTGTGCGCTTCTTCCATGGACGACAGATTCAGCCCCGCGAATTCACGATCCTGGCCCGCTCTGGCGACGCTGCTGAGGAAGAGGGAACCGTTTTCCCGGTCTACCCGGCCACCGCCGGCCTCACCCACCGGCAGATACGGCAGATCATCCAGCAGAATCTCGATGCGCTGTTGGCGGAGTTGGAAAGTGAAGAAGAGGTCGTTCCGCTGACCGTGCGACAGCGGTTGAACCTGGTGTCCAACCGCGAGGTGCTGGAGTGGTTGCATCGTCCGCCGACCCTCACACACGCCGAGGAGGCGCGCCGGAAGCTGGCCTTCGAGGAGCTGTTCGTACTCCAGGTTCTCTATGCTCGGGCGCGCTACGAGAACCGCGAGCATCGGCCGGGGATCGCCTTCCAGCGGACCAACGCTCTCGTTCGCCCATTCAACGAATCCCTTCCTTTCGAGCTGACGGCCGCTCAGCGCAAAGTGCTCGCCGAAATCTCCAACGATATGACCCAACCGCGCCCCATGAACCGGTTGCTACAGGGTGACGTCGGCAGCGGCAAAACCGTCATCGCGCTATTTGCCATGCTGCGCGCGATCGAGAACGAATATCAGGCGGCCTTGATGGCGCCGACCGAGTTACTCGCCGAGCAGCACGCCGCGACGGCGGTTCGAATGCTCGAGGGACTGCCGGTAGGGATCGAGCTTCTGCGTGGCGGTCTGTCGAGCGCCGCGCGCCGCGACGGACTAGAGCGTATTCGGGCCGGGTCGGCGCAGCTGGTGATCGGCACACACGCTCTAATCCAGCAGGATGTGGAATTCCAGCGGCTGGGCCTGGTGATCATCGACGAACAGCATCGCTTCGGCGTGCGGCAGCGAATGCAGCTCCGCCGGTCTGGCGTCGACCCGGATGTCCTGGTGATGTCGGCGACACCCATACCGCGTTCTCTGGCTCTCACGTTCTACGGTGATCTGGACATCTCGGTGCTGGACGAGTTGCCCCCGGGGCGCCAACCGGTGAAGACCGTTCTGCGGCGCGATTCAGCCCGGCTACGCGTGTTCGACTTCGTGCGAGAGCAGGTCAAGGCGGGAAGACAGGCTTACGTCGTTCATCCCGTCATCGAGGAATCGGAGAGCCTCGATGTCAAGTCTGCGACTGAGGGCTACGAGCACCTGTCCAACGAGGTCCTCTCAGATCTGCGCGTCGGCCTCATCCACGGCCGACTGGCCAGCGCCGAAAAGGACGATATCATGCGCGGCTTCGTTGCCGGTGACGTCGATGTCCTGGTCTCAACTACGGTCATCGAGGTCGGCATCGACGTGGCGAACGCGACAGTGATGGTCATAGAGGGCGCCGAGCGGTTCGGGCTGTCTCAGCTGCACCAGCTGCGCGGCCGCGTCGGGAGGGGAGCCGATCAGAGCTACTGCATCGTACTCCATGCCGGGCGCACGCCGCCAGAGCGACTGGCGATCTTCGCCTCCACCAACGATGGCTTCCAGATCGCTCGTGCCGATCTCCGGCTTAGAGGCGTCGGCGATTTCTTCGGAGCCCGGCAGCACGGCCTACCGGATTTCTCATTTGTGGATTTGGAGAAAGACGAGGATCTGCTGCATGCCGCCCGGGATGCGGCGGCCGAGGTCATTGCGGCGGATCCCAGGTTGGAGCGGCCGGAGCAACGGGCGATCGGCCACGCGCTGCGAACCGAGTATCGGGAGCGACTTCGTCTCTATGATGTAGGCTGATGTGTTGTTCGTAAAATATTGTGGTAAGACGATTTATAGTCATCAATTGAAGTAGTATCGAATGGCCAGCTCGCCCGGTCTGGCCATCAATCTCAGGGCGCTCTTCTCGGAGTCGGGGTCGTACGGGATGTTGCCGGTCCCGTCGTCCCTCTGGAAATCGACGATGAACAGCAGCACGCTTACGCCAAAACTGATCTGGGCTCCCACGAACGCTGTCCTAGCACGCTGGTCTTTCTTGAGCACCTCCTGGTACATCGCTTCCAGCATGGGGTCGCTGTAGGAACCGCCGGGGTCCCGGTCACGGCAGGTGTCGGGGTCGGATTGACAGAGCGCATCGAGCTGCTCGTAGATGTCGGTCGCGTTGCGGTGCGTGACGGCACCGGCCGCGCCCAGTCCGATCGCTGCCGCCAACGTCACCCACTTGGTCACACCGACCCA
>JASFMO010000114.1:0-8519 GCA_050117535.1 Gemmatimonadales bacterium
TTCCGTACTCGCGCGCATAGTCCAGAATGGTCACGCCCATCGCCCCCGACTGGCTCAGGAAAGCCACGTTCCCCGTCGGCGGTGTGGTTGGTGCGAAGGTCGCGTTCATCGACACCGCCGGGTCGGTGTTGAGCACACCCATACAGTTCGGTCCGACCATGCGCATGTCGTACCGCCGAACGCACTCCAACAACTCCTGCTCGCGCCGAATCCCTTCGCCACCGACCTCCCGGAAGCCGGCCGAGATCACGACCAATCCTTTGACGCCGGCTTCACCGCAGCTCGTCGTCACGTCGATGACGTGTTCCTTCGGCACGACGATGACCGCGAGATCCACGGGCTCCGGCACCGCACCGATCGCCGGGTAGGCTCGCATCGAGTGCACGACCTCGGCGCGCGGGTTGACCGGGTAGACCGCACCCGCGTAGTGGTCGCGCAGCAGGCTATCGAGGATCGCGTAGCCGATCGTGTCACGCCGTCGGCTGGCGCCGATCACGGCCACGGAGCGGGGCTCGAGAATGCTCTTCAGAGACTCAGGCGTTAACGGTTCCATGTCTTCCAAACCCTAGCCACCAGGCTGCGCTCGCCGCGCCAGGCTTCGAGCTGCTCTCCGCAACCGCATGATGATTGCCGCCGCGTAGAGCGTGCCGCCGGCGACGATCGTCCACAGATAGAGCTCCAAAGCCAGGCTCAGATGGCGGTAACCCGCGACGGTGTACAAATCCAGCACGAGGATCGCCAAGCCCGGACCCAAAGCGCTGATCGCCGTCAAGAGAGCCCGGTCGTCCCGCAGCCTCTCGGCCTCATCCCCACGACCGGCCTCCCTCAGTGGCGCCGCCGACCACGCGTCCAATCGTCGGACGAAGACGTCCTGCCACCCGTAGATCCAATTGTAGCACCAAATCAGCAGGCGAAGCGACCCGAGGGCGAAGGGGCGGCTGGCGTAGTGGGCCCTGTCATCTTCCGTTAACGCTTCCTCCACCCGGCTGGTCGCGTCGCCTCCGCAGCGCGCACGATATCGCACATAGTAGTAGTTGAAAACCGAGCCCTGCAGTAGGCCGGCGACGAGGGCGCCGACGGCTAACGCGATCACATACGCCATGGGGCGCTCGCGCGCGATCGCAAGCGCGAGCCCGCCGGTCAGTGCGGCCGCAATGAGCGCGTCAAAAATCGAATCCATGAACCGCCCGATCCGCGACGGTCGCCGCTGCAGTCGCGCCAACGATCCATCTACGGCGTCCAAGACGTTCTTGACCTGCACGGCCACAGCGCCCAGCAATGCATATCCGTAACCGCCACGCGCGTACGCGAAAGCGCCCAAGAGACCGATCGCCGCCCATACGACGGTCACGTGGGGCGCGCGAATCGGCGTTCCGGCCAGCCTAGCCGCTACCCACTGGGCGACGGGGCGCGCATAGTCACTCAGGTCAAGGAACCGCGCTGCTGGCGGCAGTTTACCCGATGTAGCTGTCGTCGTCATCCGGCTCTAACTTAGCAACGGAAAGGGCTCCCTGAACACCGGATCCGAAGACCACAGACAGAACGACTCCCAATGATCGGCTATCTGACTCGCGCGGTACACTTCTCTGCGTCGCACCGTTACTACCGTCCGGACTGGACCGAGGAGGAAAACCGTCGTCGTTTCGGGGATTGCGCGCTCCCGGAGGGTCACGGCCACAACTACCGTTGCGAGCTGACCGTCTTCGGGGAAGTCGACCCCGAGACGGGCATGGTCATCGACTTAGGCTTGCTCGACCGGATCCTCGACTCCGAGGTCACGGCACGTTTCCACCACCGCCACATCAATTCCTCAGTGGCGGAGTTTGGGCCGAGCGGCCTGATACCGACCACCGAAAGCCTGGCGGCCTACATCCTCGAAACGGTTCGGGCTCGGCTGCCCGATGGCGTCGCCATCTATCGGGTGCGTGTCCAGGAGGACCGTGACCTTTGGGCCGATGCCTACGGCGCTGGGCCCGGTCGGCGCCCCCTGTGAGCGGTGCGGCGGGCCAAGCGATCGGCCGGGGGCCAACGTTCCGGCAGCCCCAGGTGTTTCTGATGGGCGAGGGCAATGGACTCGGCCGCTGAGGGCGCGAGCCCCCTCGCCGACGAGCCGTCCCTCGTCGCCCGGGTGTGCGGCGGCGACACACGGGCGTTCAGCACGCTCGTAGAACGCTACTGGGACCAGGCGTTTGGCATAGCTTATGGTTTTCTGCAGCAGCCCGAGGACTCGGAAGACCTGGTCCAGGATGCGTTTCTCCGAGCGCTGGAACGCATTGACTCGTTGGGGATCGGTAGCCCTTTCGGCCCTTGGTTCTATCGGCTGCTGGTCAATGCCGCACTCAACCGACGGAAGTACCTGGCGCGGCGCCGCACCGAGGCGGTCCCCGCGACGGCGCCGAGCCTTGACAGCCCGGCGGCGGATTCCGAAAGGGCCGAGCTCCGGCGGCGACTGTGGGCCGCGTTGAAGTCGCTGCCTCAGGACCTGGAGACCGTGGTCGTGCTGCATGACCTGGAAGGTTTCAAGCACGGTGAGATTGCCCGGGTCCTGGGCATCCCGGAGGGGACGTGCCGTTCGCATCTATCGAAGGCGCGGCGGCTCCTGAGGGCCCAGCTGGGCGACTACCAGCCATCGGGTTGACTGTGTGAGGTAAAGGCCATGCCTGAGCCGCGTAACGACAGACCGATTGAGGAACTTAAGCTGCTGCGCGCTACGGAGCGAAGCGATCTCGAGCGCGCACGTGCACGTCGTGCCATCCTGGCCGCGGCCGGCCCCATTTTGGCGCGACGCCGCCGGCCGACGTCCTCGTGGGAGGTTCTCGCCAACTGGGCGCGTCCCGGCCTAGTGGCGGCGAGCATTGTCCTCGCGATCGCCTTGGGCGCCGTCCAGCTCGGCGGGCCGCGCTCGCGTGCCCCCGAACCCGTGCTTCTGGACGATGTGTTGGTGGGAGAAGCCGCCGACGGTGCGGTTCTCGCCGTACTGGTGGGAAACCAAGAGCCGGACGCTGATGCGGTCATGGCCGCGACGCTCAGGGATCGGGCGACCGCGTCCAGCGCCCCACGCCTCAACCCGGAACGCGACCAGCGATGAACGGAAAATCGAAGGCCTGGGCTTTTGGGCTTCTGTTGGGTGCCTTCCTGATCGGTGGTGTCGTAGGCGCTGTGGTCGACAGAAGCATCGCCCCTAATGCCAGCGGGGAGACGGGGGACAGTCGTCGGAGCGGGGACCGTGACCGGCGTGAGAGATACCTGGATTGGCTCGCAGCGGAACTGAGCCTCAGCGAGCAGCAGCGCGACGAGGTGGCGGTGATCATTGAGCGGAATCGGGAGGAGGTCGCCGCCCTCTGGAAACAGACCCGCCCCGCATTCGAGGAACTGAAACAGCGTCTCCGCTCCGAGGTGCGGGAGGTGTTGACCGACGAGCAGAGAACTGCGTATGAGGGTCTCATCGCGGCCGAGCGTGATCGCCACCGCCGTCGCCGCTAGCGATGGGCGATAGCCCTGTCACCCTGAAGAAAGCGGGCCCTCGCTCCAAGCCAGGGCCCTTGCAGCATCTGATTCCGCGGGTCCGCTCTCGAGCCTACTCCATCAAGCGCAAGGGCATCACCAAGCACGTGTACTCCAGATCCCCACTCGCTGGCTCGAACATCGCGGGTCTCTCTGGTGCGCTCAACTTGACCTTCACTTCCTCGCCTTCCATGTACCTCAGGACCTCCAAAAGGTACTGAGCATTGAACCCGATATCGATCGGCGCCCCTGTGTACTGGACCGGCAGTTCATCCTCCGCTTCGCCCAGGTCCGGGGTTTGGACCGCTAATGCCAGACGGTCGGGGGCGAAGCTGAGGCGAACCCTGTGCGTCTGATCCGAAGCGACGATCGCCATGCGCCGGATAGCGGAGGTCAGCTCAGCACGGTCGGCCACGCATTCCTTGTCGGTTTCCTTAGGCAAAACCTGCTCATAGTTCGGATACGGCCCTTCGATTAGACGCGTGTAGACTTCCGTGCGCTCGGTGCGAAAGCCCAAGTGGCTCTCCGACCTCCCGATCTCCAGCGTGTCATCTGCCGCAAACAGCCGCTCCACCTGCTGCAGCGCCTTCGGCGGAACGATCAGATCGCTCTCGGTAGCGGTGCCACCCGCCTCCAAGGCGACCACCATCTTCGCCAGGCGGTGGCCATTGGTCGCCACCATCCGCATCTCCTTCGGGCGCATCTGCCACAACACGCCATTCAAGACGGGTCGGGTCTCTTCGCTAGACACCGCAAAACTCGTATGCGCACTCAACCTCTGCAGCTCGCCGCTGCGTAGGTTCCACCCCTCTGCAAACGGCACTTCCGGGAAGGACGGGTACTCATCGCTAGGCAGCGTATTGAGCCTGAACTTCGACTTCCCACAGGTCAAGACTGCCCTCCCCCCTTCCGACTGCAACTCGACCGGTGCGTCAGGCAACTCCTTAGCAATATCCGCCACCTTCTTGGCTGGCAGCGTCACCGCTCCCTCCCGATCGACCTCCGCAGGCGTCTGAACACTCACAGAGATATCCAAGTCCGTGCCCCTAACCCGCAGTCCCTCCTCCAAGCTCTCCACCAGGATGTTGGACAAGACAGGCAATGTCGTCCGGGTGGGGATGGTGGCGGCCACGGCCGACAGCCCCTTCTGAAAGTTCTCCCGTGTAATCTTGACTTTCATGTAGCTCCAACCTTTGAAGAGTTCAACGCACGAGCGGCGTTCTCCAGAATCGATGTATCTAAGACGGCTAGAGAGTAATCAAATAGTAGTAGTAGCAGAAGTGTGGATTCGTGGGCAAGGGGCGTCCAAGAACGCGACACTGGCCGCTGGCGGTGGCTTCGGGGGTAGGGGGTGTGTGTGGAGACTAATGTGCAGAAGAGCGTGTGGTCGGTGGGAAGGCACGGCCCGCTGTGGAGAAGCTTGGGCATAGCCTGGGTGGGGAGAGGTGTCCACGGGCCTTCTCCACGCGTCAGCCGATCTTGCTGCGGATTTCATCCAGCTTGGCCTGCATCTGCGGCTCGGCCTCGATGGCGCGCGTGATTTTTTGAATCGAGTGTATCACGGTCGAGTGGTCTCGCCCACCAAAGCGCAGTCCGATTTGCGTGTACGGGAAGTCCAGCAGGGCCTTCTCGAAGAACATGGCCACTTGGCGTGGTTCTGTGACGCGCCTCTGGCGACTCGCTGATCGCATCTCCTCGATGCTCACCCCGTAGAATGACGCCACCTCGGCTTCGATGCGGTCGGGGGTCAGCTCGCGGATCGGACCGCCGGCACCGCGCAGGACCTCTCCGGCGAGTTCGGGCGTGATCTCACGGCGCGTGAGTGAGCTATACGCCAGGAGCTTGATGACGGCGCCCTCCAGCTCGCGCACGGAAGAAGTGCAGTGCTCAGCAACCAGTGCAAGCACGTCGTGTGGAATGGAGAGGTCGTCCTCGGCCGCTTTCATCTCCAAGATCGCCACGCGCGTCTCCAAGTCGGGAGCCCCAATGTCCGTTACCAAGCCCCACTCGAACCGCGAGACCAGGCGCTCTTGGAGTCTGGGGATGTCTTTGGGCGGGCGGTCGCTGGTTAAGACGATTTGTTTTTGGGCGTCGTGCAGGGCATTGAAGGTGTGGAAGAACTCCTCCTGTGTGCCCTCTTTACCGGCCAAGAAGTGTGCGTCATCGACCAGCAGAACGTCGATGCGGCGGTAGCGATTGTGGAACTCGGCGGTACGGCGCGCTTTGATGGCAGCGATCAGTTCATTCGTGAATTGCTCGGTCGGGACATATCCCACCCGACTGCGCGGGTGGGTGGCCAATACCCGGTTGCCGATCGCGTGCATTAAATGTGTCTTGCCCAGCCCGACGCCCCCGTAGATGAACAGCGGGTTGTAGGCTCGGCCCGGCGCCTCGGCCACCGCTTGGCAGGCGGCGAAGCAGAGTTCGTTACTGCCGCCCACCACAAAGCGGTCCAGCGTATAGCGCGGGTTAAGTGTGCCGATCGTCGGTGCCCCGGGTGACTCGGACCTGGGAGGATCGACCGGCTTCTGTGGTGCGAACCCCTCCAGTTCACCCGCCGGCACAGCCGGGAAACCCGCCTCGGAAGAGTCGGAGGACTGGCGCGGCTCGAAGGCGAGGACGAACGGCTCGCCGAACAGGCTACGCGCAACGCTAGCCAGAAGAAGGCCGTACTTGTCCTCAATCCACTCGACCGCGAAGTCGCTCGGCACGCCTACGACCAGGAGGTCTGTCGACAGCGCGACGGCTACGGTCGGTGCGAGCCAGGTGCGATAGCTGTGCTCGGGGAGCTTGCCTCTCGCACTGTCCAGTATTCGCGACCAAGCTTCCTGAGCAGTCAGCTCCATTGGCACGTGGCGGGGGTGAATGTCGTCGTCCCGGTGTTAACAAGCGCGGCTGAGCGGTGGGCCGCGCGCCATCTTAGACGAGCGGGCCCGTTCGCGTCAAGGTGCTCGACGGTCGGAGGGGTGGCGGGCCGCGCGGGCGCTCACGCATTGCGTGACCGCCGTAGAAAGAATCATCGTGTGCGGGTCTGCAGAGAAAGGCAAGTGAGAATGCGCCTACGAGATTTGCGGCTCGGACCGGGCGTCGTGGTCGCGGCCGCCTTCATCGGCCCCGGTACAGTCACCACGGCGACGGTCGCCGGTGTGGACTATGGGTTTGCCCTGGTCTGGAGCTTGGCCTTTGCGGTCATGGCGGCGCTCGTGCTCCAGGAGATGTCCGTTCGGCTGGGCCTGGTAGGGGATATGGGTCTGGGCGAAGCGATGCGGCACCGCTTCAGCGGGGGAGTAGGGCGTGTGCTCTCGGCCGGGCTTGTCATCGGAGCCATCCTGGTGGGTAACGCGGCCTACGAGACCGGCAATCTCCTAGGCGGGGCTCTGGGGCTCCAGGATCTCTTGGGCGGCAGCGCACGCCTGTGGGGACCCGTGCTCGGCATGCTGGCGTTTGGGCTCCTTCTGTCGGGTCGCTACCGATGGGTGGAACGCGTCCTGGTCGGGATGGTGGCCACGATGGGCGTGGTCTTCCTGGCGACTGCGATCGCTGCGCGCCCCGATCTGGGTCAGCTAGCGCGAGGGCTCGTTCCGAGAGACCTGAACGACTCGTCCGCCCTGTTGATGGCGCTGGGTCTCGTGGGCACGACCGTCGTGCCTTACAACCTCTTTCTTCACGCTTCCGCCGTGCGTGAGCGCTGGGCAGGCGCGGCGGACCTGCCGGCCGCGCGCGCGGATACCGTTATCTCGGTTTCAGCCGGCGGTGTTATCTCGATCGCTGTATTGGTGACAGCGGCGGCACTGCCGGCGACGTTGCAGGTCACCAGTGCGGCGGATATGGCGCGCGCCCTCGAGCCATTGCTGGGCCGCTGGGCCGGCGCCTTCTTCGCCTGCGGCTTGCTCGCCGCGGGGCTATCCTCGGCCATCACGGCGCCGCTCGCTGCCGCGTACGCGACATGCGGGGTCATGGGCTGGGATACCGACCTGAGCTCGTGGAGCGCGAGGGCCGTGTGGATGCCGGTCTTGGCGGTGGGTGTTGTTTTTTCGGCGCTGGCCCTGCGACCGATCCCGGCGATCCTCTTTGCTCAGGCCGCCAACGGCCTCTTGCTCCCAGTCGTTGCCGGATTCCTGTTGTACCTGGCCAACGATCGCTCGCTGCTCGGGTCGCGCGCGAACGGCCGGGCGAGTAATCTTCTGGGTACCACCATGGTATTGGTGGCTGCGGCGCTGGGCCTCCGCTCGCTTCTGCGGGCTGTGGCTGGCCTTTAGCGACGGTGCGATGGCTTGATCCGTGGGAGTGGCACGAATATATTCGGGCCTCTGTTTTGTGAGCGTGAGAAGTCTTTGGTTGGCAATGAGATCGAGGGGGCGACCCCATGAAACCGACATACCGACCGCGGAACCGGAGGCGACTACGAAAGCACGGCTTCCGGGCCAGGATGCAGACCAAGAAGGGTCGGCAGATACTGGCGCGCCGACGTCGCAAAGGGCGCAAGCGCTTGGCGGCGACGATACCGAAGAAATAGGGAGCGCTTCGCGCGGACGGTATCGGTTCCCGCGCAGCGCACGGATCCGACGGCAGTCGGAGATAAAAGCATTGTATCGACAGGGGAAGCGGAGACAAACGGACCACCTCGATGTGTTCGTCGCCGCCTCCCCTTTCTTGCGCGTGCGCGTGGGGCTCGTGGTTCCGAAACATGGGCACAAGATTGTGGAGCGGAACCGTTTGAAGCGGAGACTGCGGGAAAGCGCGAGGCTGGAATTGCTGCCGCTGTGCCGCGACGAAGGCGCCGCGCTTGACGTGTTGATCCGGGCGCGTTCGCGAGCCTATGCGGCGGACTTCGCTCAGCTGAGACGAGAGATAAGAGGATTGGCGGAACGGCTATGCTTGCACGGCTCCTGATGATGCTGGTCCGCGGCTACCAGGTGGCCATCTCACCGTTGCTGCCACCTTCGTGCCGATACTCACCCACGTGTTCGCACTACGCGATCGAGGCGCTGCGTCGGCATGGCGCGGCCAGGGGG
>JASFMO010000115.1:0-8513 GCA_050117535.1 Gemmatimonadales bacterium
TCGAGACAAAAGTGGAACCTACCCGGAACTCGCTGGTGTGTCCTGTGACTCCTTCGGGCCGCAGCGAATCTAGGCCGCGGCTATTACGGGCGCCACCAGGCAAGCCCGAATGCTGACGCCAAGTCCACCCGCCGCCGCGACCATCAGCACCCGATGTCAGGACCGGTGGACGCCGCCGACCCGATCAGGTGGCTATCATGTAAGCCCTCCCCGCGTTCTCGGCTATCATGTCGCTATCATGTCGCTATCAAGCGGGAAACCGACCGCTGACCCGCAGCGTAGGGAGAGATGAGTTTTGGCAGTCGTGACACTAGACACAAAGGTAAACCCATGACTCTCAAGATTGTCTTTCGTTCGTTAGTCCTCGCTGTCATCGCCGCCGTCCTCACGGCGAGTGCGCCCCGCGTCATCACCTTCGATGGCTCGTTGGAAGATTCCGCCGTCGTCGAGGCCATGGTCGAGTCGCAGATCGCCGCCGGCGACGGTTTCGTGCAGAGCCACAAATTCGGCTTGGCGGTGCAGGCCTACGAGGTCGCCGCGACGCTCGATCGGGCGCGCGGCGCGATGCCGGTCGAGGCGGTGCGGCGGACAGCCAACGCCCTGTTCTACCAGGGCGACTACAATGGAGCGTCCGCAGCGCTTACCGACCTGGCCGACGAGGCGGTGGCGGCCGGTGACGCGCTGACCGAGTTCTGGGCGGCTCTGGATGCGGCCAACATGGAACGACTGGCCGGCGACGCAGATGGGTTGGAACGATCGATCACGCGAGCCCAGCTACTGCTGGATTCGCCGGCCTTCTCTGAGACGGCGCGCGCTGAAGTGCTCCGAACCGTTACCGACAGCGACCTCAGAGTCTTCGCGCCGCATCTGACCTCTTGGTAGGATTCTAACGGGGCTGACCGGAGTCTCAGCTTCGGTCAGCCTGCTAGAATCGAACCGTCCCCTAGTAGAATCGACGCCTAGGATCCGGTCTCCGTATTCCAGATCAGCCAAGGGCGGTGGCCGTGGGTCAAAGATGCGCCTTACCGGGATCCAGTCTCCGGAGCGATGGCGCCGGCCC
Organism: Gemmatimonadales bacterium; assembly: GCA_050117535.1. Lineage (GTDB taxonomy): Bacteria > Gemmatimonadota > Gemmatimonadetes > Palauibacterales > KS3-K002 > JASFMO01. The sequence continues at coordinate 1,061 of JASFMO010000115.1, forward strand.
GATCCAACTTCTCAATCGTGGCGGTGGACGGTTGCCGCTGTCTGCGTAGCACGCGGGCCGCGGCTTCCGCCTCGCGCATCACCCTAAGGACGTTCTCCCCCGCCAGCATCGCCAGTTCCTCCTCGCTCCAGCCGCGCCGCGAAAGCTCGGCGAGGAGGTTCGGGAACTTCGAGACATCCTCCAAGCCGGCCGGGCCGCGACTGATTCCGTCGAAGTCGCTCCCGATGCCCACATGCGCGACTCCCGCCATGTCCCGCACGTGCTCGACGTGGTCGGCAACGTCCTGTAGAGTAGCCCGAGGCTGGTCGCGACTTTCTCGCTCTGCCCGCGGCAGATCGTACCACTCCATCGACGCGTTGTTCACGAACGGCTCGACGAAGGTGACCATCACGACACCGCCATTCTCGGGCAAGCGTCGCAGCACGTCGTCGGGCACGTTCCGCGGGTGGTGTGTCAGCGCGCGGGCGGAGGAGTGCGAGAAGATGACCGGCGCCTCGGCCACATCTAATACGTCGTGCATCGTCGCCGCCGAGGCGTGCGAAAGGTCGACCAGCATCCCCAGGCGGTTCATCTCGCGAACCACTTCTTCGCCGAAGCGGGTCAGCCCATCGTGCAAAGCGGTGTCGGTGGCCGAGTCGGCCCAATCGATGCTGTTCGAATGAGTCAGGGTCATGTAGCGAACGCCGGCTTGATAGAACGCCCGCAGCGCGCCCAGCGAGTTCTCGATCGCGTGTCCGCCCTCCATGCCCAGCAGCGAGGCGATGCGGCCCGCGCCGAAGGCGCGCTCGATGTCGGAAGCGGAGAAAGCCGGCTCGAAAACGTCCGGGTACATGGCGATCACCCGGTTCGCGATGTCAATCTGCTCCAACTGAACCTTAGCGGCCCCTTCCTCGACGGCTCTGTGCGGCACGTAGACCGACCAGAATTGGGCCCCGACCATTCCGGCGCGCAAGCGCGGGACATCGGTGTGGCCCGGGGTCTGCAAGCGGAGATCGTAGGCAGCCACGTCTCCCGGGGCTTGCTCGTACCGGCGGATCGTCCAGGGCAGATCGTTGTGCCCGTCGATCAACGGCACCCGCGCCAGCACCCGCCTCGCGATCTCCTGGTGGACGTCCTGGGCCGGGAGATCGGCGAGCCCCACGGCGAGCGATCCAACGACGAGCGCTAAGACTGTTCTTCCAACCATGCGTTGCTGCCTTTGGCTGACGTTACTGGAGAGCCCACGAATGCCGGGGTTCTGCGATCCAGCACCCGCGACGATGCCGACTCGACCCCTCAAGGTGGGTCCATCAGTCGGGAAGAAGTTAGGATAGAAGGCTGATACAGGTGCGGCAAGCGCGGGCAATGTTTCGGCCTCAAGGCCAACCATCTGAGACTCCAGGGGAGTCTGAATCGTCGGTCTCACCGTCAGCCGGTTCGACCTCGCGGCGGACCACCCGCCACAGTCCCTCGGCCAGCTCCTGCAGCCCCGACCGCGTGACTCCGGACACGAGATAGGTAGCGAAGGACTCGGGCGCCGCGACCTCCGGTACCGCGGCGCTATCGAGCAGGTCCGATTTGGAGAAGACGATGCAGTGCGGCTTGTCGGCGAGCTCTTCGCTGTGCTCGGCAAGCTCGCGGCGCAAGAGCTCGTACTCCGCCTGCGCGTCCGGGGCATCCACTGGTACCAGATAGGCCAGAGTTCGCGTGCGCTCGATGTGACGAAGGAACTTGAGCCCCAAGCCCTTTCCCTCGTGCGCGCCCTCGATGATACCCGGGATATCGGCCATGACCATACTTCGGCCTTGCGACAACTGCACGACACCGAGGTGCGGCTCCAGAGTCGTGAAGGGATAAGCGGCAATCTTCGGCCGCGCCGCCGACATGGCCGCCAGCAACGTGCTCTTGCCGGCGTTGGGTTGACCGACGAGCCCGACATCGGCGATCAATTTCAACTCGAGCTCGATACGCCGCTCGACTCCCGGATGACCCGGCTCGTGCTCGCGCGGCGCCTGGTGGGTAGCCGTCGCGTACGATGCGTTGCCACGGCCGCCGCGTCCACCTTTCGCCACGACACAGCGGGCTCCGGGCTTCAGCAACTCGCCGAGCCACTCCTGCGTCTCGGCGTCTCTCACCACCGTTCCCGGCGGCACGCGCAATTCGATGTCCCCGCCCGAAGCTCCGGTGCGGTTCTTCCCCTGACCGTGTCGGCCCCGCTCGGCCCGATACTGCCGCTTGTAGTGGTAGTCGAGCAGCGTCGTCAGCTGGGAGTCGGCGACCAAGACGACGTCACCCCCGCGGCCGCCGTCGCCGCCGTCAGGGCCACCACGCGGAACGTATTTCTCGCGGCGGAACGACACGCATCCCGAGCCGCCGTCGCCGGATCGCACGTCGATGACCGCGAGATCGATTAGCATGGCTACGAGTCGGCGAAGACCACGGACCAGAGCTTGAGAGCGAGCTCGCGGTTCTTCGGGGCCGCGAACGCGGCGGCGTGTTCGATCGTGCGCACGACATCGCCCGGACTGACGCCCGCACTCAGGGCCCCCTTGAGGTGAGAGCGAAGCTGCCGCCGGCCACTTTCCCCCTGCACGACGAGCATGGCGACGATCAGCATCTCCCGCACGGCCAGGTCCAGAGCCGGGCGGCCCAAGACCTTGCCGTAACCTTCCACGACCATCCAGCGGTCGAGGTCAGGGTGCAGCCGCGCGATGTTCTCGCGCAACCGCTCGTAGTGATCGCCGTAGACGATCGCGCAGGTCTGCTCGCCGCGCTCCAACCAGAGACCCGGGTCTTCTTCGCTGGATGCCAGCGTATCGACGCCGGCCCCGCGCCAGCGCCTCAGACCCTCGATCGCCGCCGGGAACCCGAGGAACAGGTACGATTGCAGGAGCGCCTCCTCGACCTGCTCCTGTCGCCCGGCCTCACGCAGCCGCCCGAACGCCGCATCCATGGCGCCGACATCCCCGGCGGCCTGCGCCGCGGCGAGATCGACCAAATCCCAAATCCAGGCCGCGTCACTATCGGTGGTTCCTCCGGAAGCCGTCTTCTCCGTCAAGCCCGACATACCCTACCCCACCCTCTCAACCTGGAGCATCGGCCGGATCTCGCCGACGACCTCGCCGCGTGTGTTGATGACCGGCGTCGTATGCCGGTCGTCCAACGCCATCCGCTCATCGGCCGTCAAGAGGTCCAGCCGCGCGAGAAACTCGAGTACCGCCGCCCCAACCGCGCGGCGATGACCGTCCTCGACTTTGATCGCGACGCCCAATTGGCTCGCCCGGTCTCCAACGCAGTACACGGCCTCGGCGCCGAATTTCGCCAGGAGGCGTCCCTTGGTCGTCCGCATCACGCGCGTGGTGAGCCGATCGGTGCCGCCAACGTACCAGGGTGCGCTCGTCATCGCTCGAGTCACCCGCGCGGCCGGGCTGCCAGGGTCACGCTCCGTCGCGGCGACCACACGGGCGTAGGCCGCGGCCATGTTGGCGAGCGGCTGAGCGAACGAGGGGACACCACAGCCGTCCAGGCCGACCGGCAGGGCCTCGCAGGTGTGGCCGACCCAGCGGCCGATCTCGGCGCATATTCGCCGCTGTACCGGGTGGTCGACGCGAATGTAATCCCGGGTATCGACCCCGTTGTGCTTCGACCAGGCGAGCATGCCCGCGTGCTTGCCCGAGCAGTTGTTGTGGATGCGCGTCGCCGTCCGGCCCTCGGCCCGAAGCGCATCGGCGGCGGGCCGGTGGAAAGGCCAGTGCGCCCCGCACTCGAGATCGTCTTCGGTGCACCCGATGCGGTCGAGGATACGGCTCACCACCTGCACGTGGTCGGGCTCGCCCGAATGCGAGGCACAGATCACAGCCAACTCCGCATCGGTGAAGCGATACGCATCGGCCACACCGTCGGCCACGAGCGGCATCGCCTGGAACGGCTTCGCCGTCGAGCGAAAGAACGTCATCAGCTCCGGGTCACCGACCCAAGCCAGCAGCTCGCCCCGTTCGTTCGCCGCCGCCGCCGAGACGCGGTGCCGCGACTCGACGCGGCCACCGCGCGTGATCTCGACATAGCTGTCCTTACTCAAGTGCCCGCTCCGCGCCGCGAGTAGATGGAGACGGCGAGGCCCGTGAGAATCAGCAGCCCTCCGATGACGGTGGATGGTCCCGGCACTTCACTGCCGCCAAGGAGCCACCACGCCAGTAAGCTGGCACCGATCGGCTCGCCAAGCACGGCCAAGTTCACAATATAGGCCCGCACATAACGCAGAGCCCAATTAAACCCCGTGTGCCCGAGAAGCATAGGCCCGGCGGCCAGACCCGCGAAAATCCACCAATCGCGGGCCGGGTAGCTGACAAACGGATCGCCCCGCAACAGAAGAAACGGCACCAAAACCAGCGCCGCGAACAGATAGACCCAGCCGGCGTAGGCCCAAATCCCGAGTCGCCGCCGCGCTACACGTCCGATGACGAAGTACCCGGCGATCAGGGCGGCGCCCAACAGCGCGAGCCCATTGCCCTTCCAAGCCTCCGGCCCCAACCGCAGGCTCGCACCGCCGATCACCATCGCCCCCGCGATCGCTATGGCGATCCCGATCCACTCGCGACGCGACGGCCGCTCGTCGAGCCAGACCACGGACAGGCCCGCCGCGAACAGTGGGTGCAGGTTGACGAAGAGCGTCGAGCTCGCCACGGTCGTCAGCTCGAGCGAGAGGAAGAAGCTGACGAAATGAAAGGCCAGAAGCACGCCGGCGAGCGCCAAGAGCCCGATCTCTGCGGCGCGCACGTCACGTATCCGCCGCCAGTCGCCCGTGAGGACGAGCGCGCCGCCGACGATGCCAAGCGACAGCGTCAGCCGCCAGAACGCGAGCGCATAGGCCGAGGCGCCCGACCAGCGCACGAGTATGGCAGCCCAAGACACACCGAAGATGGCGATCGCGATGATGAGCGCCGGCGCTACCGGCGGTTGTGATGTCCCCTGCATCGTCGCTCCGGGGAACGCCGGGTCAGCGCCCGCGTTCACGGCTCCTCCCCCCGCAATTTTTCGAGGAAGCGCAGCGAAGCCGAGTCGCGCCCCGCGTCACGGCGCAGCGCGTGGAAATCCTCCGGTCGGTCGACGTCGTACCACTGGGGGGCGAGAGCGAACGACAGCCCCGCCGAGCGGGCCCGTTCCAGGCTGGTCTGCAAAACAGCGCCGGTCGACCAGGGGATACCCGCGAAGACCGCGGCCGCCGCCGGCCAGCCGCTGCGCCGAACACCGACAGCGTAGTAGCCGCCGTCTCGACTGGGGCCGAAAACCAGGTCGACCCGAGCGAGGTGGTCGAATGCCCGCCTGAGATGCGAAGCCGGTAGCGTGGGGTGATCGCTCCCCACGATCAGGACTCGCGCCAAGCCGCGCCCAAAGGCACTCTCGAAGGCGCCGGCGAGACGCTTGCCCAAGTCACCCTCGGATTGGGATAGGACCAGCAACCCTGGATAGCGGGTCTGAAATTCGCGCCGCGCCTCGGCATCGCCAGCCACTTGCAGCTCCAGCCGGTCCGCCGTGCGGCCCGCGGCATCCACGACATCGGACAGCGCCGCCAGGTGGAACTCCGCGGCTTGTTCCGGCGTGAGGATAGGCAGAAGCCGCGTCTTCACCGCGCCGGGCACGGCGGGTTTTGCGAACACTATGATGAGATCATCGTCGCCGATCACAGACGCAGCAAGCTGATCAGGTTCGTTACCAGGATGCGAAGCCCCAGCAGCAGGAATACGATGGCAAACATGTAACGTAAGCCGCGCGTCGGTATCCTCATCTGGGCGGCGGCGCCGAGCGGAACGGCGACGAAGGCACCGACAGCCAAAGCCAGGGCCCCGGGCAGATGGAAGTAGTGAAAGACGCCGCTCGGGTATCGAAGGCCGCTGATCGCGTAGGCAAGCACGCCGGTCAGGGCCGTGAAGGTGATCAGAGCCAGAGAGGTGCCAGTGACCTTCCGCATGTGAACGTGGAGCCCGTAGATGAGCACGGGTATGGCGACCAACCCCCCGCCGACGCCGAGCAGGGCGGAGAAGAACCCGACCGCCGCGCCACCGGCCAGTGCGCGTAGGTTGCGCAAACGCTCGTCCGTCTCATCACCGTCCGCTTCCGTGCGCCGCTTCCCACGCAGCAGGCGGGTGGCGATGATGAGCAGGAACAGCCCAAAGGCGACTTTGAGCAGCGCGCCGGGGACGGCGACGGCGACGCGCGCTCCGAGGACGGCAGTGAAGACACTCGTGATACCCATCCGCCAAACGGCGCCCCACTCCACCAAACCGTTGCGACTGTAGAGATATGCGCCGCGCACGCTGATGGGAACGATCACCAGCAAGCTGGTGGCGTGGGCGACAACCGCCTGCTGTTCGGGCGGGATCGCGACGCCGGCAAGACCGGACGCACCGAGAAAGTAATAGAGGAAGGGGACCATGACGGCCCCTCCCCCTATGCCTACCAATCCTGAAACCGCGCCAGCCAGCAGTCCGACCGCTAGCGTCGCCAGCCAGCCGGCAACCGTCATCCGGGTTCCCTATGGCTGGCGAGCGGCGTCTGGCTCGTCAGCTTCCCAGGATTCGGCCAGCGCGAAAAGCTGCTCCTGAGTGTTTCCCTCGCCCAGCAGCTGCGCGGCCGTCTCGACTTGACGATCGAGCACCAAACGGCGACTGAGCGAAGCCTCCTCGTCGAACGCAACCGTGGCCAGCTGAATTCCCAACTCGCGTTCCACGACGCGACGCGAGCCGTCATACAGCTGGCGATCGACTTCGATGCCCGAATCGGCGATCCACGCATACAGTTCGCTCAGCATGGCGGGCGTAACCTCGAAGTCGAGGGGAAGGTCCGGGTGTCCGCCCGAATAGGCGACCGCGAACCGGAATACGGCGTCGTAGTAAGAAGCGAGCTGTTCGCCGAGACTGGCGCGGAACTCGCTCTCCACATCGGTCAGTGGCTCGGCGCGGACCGTGATATCGGGCCTGATTCCGCCGCCGCCGTATACCTCGCGACCCGAAGCGGTGTAGAAGACCTCGCCGGCCGACGCCGACAGCTGATCCGGCGCGCCGGACACGCCCCGCATTGCGACCATCGCGTGCTCGTCCGACTCGCGCTCGATCGAGCGGCCGCTGGGCGTATACCATCGGGCCGTCGTCAGCTTGAGGTAGTTACCGCCGTCCAGCGGGTAGAGCGTCTGCACCGACCCTTTGCCAAACGTCGGCGTCCCGACCACCAGAGCCCGATCGTGGTCTTGCAGCGCGCCCGCCACGATCTCCGAGGCGCTGGCCGAGAAACCGTCCACCAGCACGATGACCGGCAACTCCCGATCGACCGCCGACTTCAGCGCGTAGTACGTGTCGTTCTGATCGACCACGCGCGAGCGAGTCTCCACCACTTCGGTTCCACCATCCAAGAACAGATCGGCGACAGCGACACCTTCCTCCAGCAGACCGCCCGGATTGCCGCGCAGGTCGAGGATGAG
>JASFMO010000116.1:0-8509 GCA_050117535.1 Gemmatimonadales bacterium
GCCGAGTGGGGCTACGCTCCGCCGGGTGGGCCGGTCTACTTCGCTCGCCTGGCCGGCTCGCTCTACCGCTTGACCGGGGACGAACGCTATGCCCGCGAGGCGATCTCCTGGCTGGCCCGGCAGCACGAGTACAAGGAGTACTTCCCCGAAGAGATGCATGGCGCCCGGCCCGACTACCGAGACGGCGTCCCGACGATGACCAACTTCTTCGAGCTGTCAGCCTTCGGCGAGGCGTTTCTGTCGGTCAAGGACAGCCCTTCGTTGACATCCGCCCAGCGCCGGCGGATCGAGACCAGCATCGCCGAGGCCGCGAACTACATCTTCTTTTTCCCCGAGTGGGGCCCGCACAACCGCGCCATGCTCCGCGCCTACGGCCTGCTGATCGCCGCGCAGGCGGTGCCGGATCACCCCGACGCCGCGCGCTGGGGGAAGCTGGCCCGCGTGCTGGCGGCGGACAGCTGGGGCAAGTGGGAGGAGGAAGACGCGCAGATCTACCATCCGGTATGGCTTATCTCGTTGGTGCGTTACGCCGACGCGGTGGGGGACCGTGGGTTCTACGACCTGCCCACAGTGCGCTACTACTTTGACTACTTCACGCACCTGCTCGACCCCACCGGCATGGTGCCCGACTTCGGAGACGCACGTTGGCACGGCAATTGGTCACAGTACGTCGCCCTGCTGGAACGGGCGGCGGCCGAATACGATCGAGAGGATTACCGCTGGGCCGCGCAACGCATCTTCAGCGCCATGCGCCCCGGCGACGGCGAAGCCATCGGTATTGGCAACGGTCTGAACCTCCTCGATGCCTACCTCTGGTCAGAGGACGGCCCCGCCGCGCCACCGCCGCCGGTCAGCGAGGAAGTGATGGAGGATCTGGTCGGCAAGAAGATCGTGTTTCGGGACGGGTGGGGCGACGGCGCCAACTACCTGCTGCTCAACTACCGCGATGAAGGGCCTTACGCGCTGATGGCGCGCGACTACTTGCGCCACACGATCCCCGTCGAAGAAGAGAAGATGCACCACGGCCACTCCGATGAGAATTCGATCGTGCTGATGATGAGCGGCGGCTCGGTGCTGCTGAACGACGCGGGGTATCGTCCTCGCATGCCCTCGGGCCCTTACGGCGAGTACCGGGCTGACTACTACCACAACCGGCTGGTTTGGCGGACTGGGAAATTGGGAAGGGAGCAGTCGCTCTGGGAGTTCCTGCGCAACTCCGGCGGATATCGGTCGGTGCATACGGAGAAGATCGATTTCTGGACGGCCGACGACTTCGATGTGAGTCGCACGCGGATCAGCGACCGGCGCGATGGCCTGCAGCACGATCGGGTGATCGCCTGGCTGAAGCGAGAGAACGTATACGTCGTGTTCGACATAGTGAAGTTCCTGGAGACCGACTTCTACACGCTGGCGACGTTGTGGCATGCGACGACGGTGCTGGACCGGGGTGACGACTACTTCGTCACGGCGGTCGACTACATCCGCGGCCAACCGCAGCCTCAGGGAACGGCACTACGCATTGATATGCCGCAACGCGGAATCCGGCGCGAAGGGCGCTTCGCGATCACCCGCAACAACGAGGAGAACACGGCGGTCTACCAGAACCTGGCCAGCCACTACCTGGCAGGCCAGATCGAGACCTTCGTCACCGTACTGGTCCCCGTGCCGCGCGACGACCCGGCCGATTCACCCATCGACGCGATTCGGGTCATCGAGCCGCCCGAGGAACGCGCCGGCATCGGCGTCGTGCTCGAAATAGAAGGCGAGGAAGTCTACGTGTGCGCCAAGACCGATCTGCTGCGCGACATCCTCACGGCCAACAAGCGTCCGCGCTACACGTTCGATTCGGGAAAGGTGAGCTACGGACCGTTTGTCACCGATGCCAGCTTCTTCTTCGCGCGCCGGGGTAGCGACTCGCTGAATTGGGGTGGCACGCACCTTGTCGGCGTGCGCTACGAGGGCCGCGAACTGTTCATGGCGCCGCCGTCCACGTTCACCCTCGAGCCGGACGACTGGAACACGGGACGCGGGCCAGGGAAGTGGCGGTACTGGGAAGATCGGGTCGAGTTGCGCTGACCGTGAGAGAAGACGGAATTGAATATCGAATATCGAACAAGGATTTACGAATGACGAAACATCGGACGCTCGACATTTGGACATTGATCATTCGATATTCGATATCGGGTATTCGATTCTCTTCCTGATATGACCGCGCACACCTCGATCAGGACCGGCATCGGAGCGATCGACGGGCTCGTACCGCTAGTGGACTCGTTTCTGGCCGCCGATGTGCTGGAGATGTCCATCGACGGCAAAACGATCCGAGGGTTCCGTTCGCCCGACGCGAAATCGCTCTGGATCCGGGACCACAGCGACATGTTGCGGGCTGGGCGCTACTTCATCTCGGACGTGACCAGCGCCGTCGAACATTTTGCCGAGACCCAATCGGCCAGCGGCCGCATCTTCGACTACGTCTCCACCTATCCGGAGAAGCTCCCCTGCGAGAAGGAGAACTGGACCAAGTACGTACGCGTCCCGGTGGAAGCCGACGTCGAGTACCGGTTCGTCAAGGCCGCCTACTTAGCCTGGCAGGCGTGCGGGGACGACGAATGGCTGCGCCGCCTGCTGCCGCGACTGGAAAAGGCGTTGGAATACGTCCGCGCGCACGCGTGGTACTGGGACCGACAGCACGGTTTGGTCAAGCGCGCCTACACCATCGACACGTGGGATTTCGCCTACACCGCTGGTGCGCATGACTGGCTTCAGTTCCAGATCGATGAGAACACGTTCTGGGGCATCATGCACGGCGACAACAGCGGCTACTACGAGGCCTTCGGTCTCATGGCGGTTTTCTACGATCGCCTTGGCTATCCGCAGCGCGCTGCCCACTGGCGGAACCAAGCTCGCCGGTTGCGCGATGCCATGAACGCCGTGTGTTGGAACGGTCGTTTCTATACGCACTTCGTCAAACTGGTACCTGTCGAGATCCCTGGAGTCGATGAATCGGAGCAGCTCAGCTTGAGTAACCCGATGGACATCAACCGCGGCGCGGCGACGCACGAGATGGCGGCCTCGATCATCGAGGAGTATCGACGCCGCCGGTCCGAGACCGACGCGTGCGCCGAGTGGTTCTCCATCGATCCACCCTTTCCGGACGGCGCCTTTGGGGATGAGAAGTTGGTCGGCGGCGCCTACGTGAACGGCGGCATCATGCCGCTCGTCGGGGGCGAGCTGGCCAAGGCGGCGTTCGAGCACGGCTACGAGGAGTACGGCGTCGACATCTTGAAGCGCTACCACGCGCTGGTCGCGGAGAAGGGCGAGAGCTACCTGTGGTACTTCCCCGACGGTACCGCCGCCAGCGTCGAGACGAGCACCAGCCCCGAGGCTCAGCCCACCGACGGCTGGGGCTCGAGCGCCATGCTCTACGCGCTGATCGGCGGGCTGGCCGGCGTCGAGGACGAGGGCGCGTGCTTCGACCGGGTCCGCCTATCGCCGCGCTGGCCGGCGGCGGGCGTGGAAGAGGCCGAGGTCCGGGCGGTCTACCCTTGCTCGGGATCGAGGTTCGGCTACACGTACCGTCTCGGCGCGGCCGGGATCGAGTTGATGGTGGAGGCCGAGGGGGCCGATGTGCGCTTCCACGCCCTCCTGCCTTCCGGCGCCTCGGTGCGCGCGGTCCGCGTCGGCGGTGAGGAATCGGGGCACCGATCCGCCCCGGTGCGGGAGAGCCGCTACGTCGATTTCACCGCGCGCGTCCGCGGCGCGACGAAAGTCGAGATCGATTTCTCCTGATCCTGGAAGGTTCAACACCATGCCGCACGACATGACGATTGCTGACGCGCTCTCACAGGTGAAGTCCATCCGCGTCGATGATTTGGCGCCGCCCGTTCTGCACACGGCGGCGGCCGAGCTGGCGCAGGCGTGCGGCGGCACCGTAGTGGTCGGTGGCGTCGGCGAGCCGACCCGTCCGGAGCCGGGCGTCTTTCGCTTGCTGACGAGCCTCGACGGGGTGAACGAAGCCGCCGACGCGAATAGCGTGTTCGTTCGTCTGCGGCGCGACGGGTCCGGCTTCCTGGCGGCGAGGCCGGCGCGCAACCTGTTTCCGTTCGTCACGCACCTGTTGCGCGACCTGGCGGACGACGGGATCGCGTCGGTAGAGGAGGGCAAGGTCTTCCGGCCCGCCTTCGAGTGGCTTCGCTCCACCTACGACTACTTCCTCAACCAGGAAGGCCGCATCCAGCGAGGTCTGGACCGGGCGAGCTATGTGCGTCGCCTGGCCGAGTCCGGCTTCACGCACCTGGAGGTGAACGGTTTGGCGTTTCCCGCCGGGCTGGAGAGCGGGCCGCCGGGCGAAGCCTACCCGATGTTCTATACCTATTGTCCGGCGCTGGACCAGTTCGTGTCGACCGAGTTGAATGACGGGCTCTATCCCGCCGACTACCTGTCGGCCAACCTCGAGTACTTGAAGCGCAACGCGGATCTGGCACGCGAATACGGGATGGTGCCGGGGCTGCTCTGCTTCGAGCCGCGCTCGGTGCCGGAGGAGTTTTTTCGGCGCTACCCCATGCTGCGGGGCGCGCGCGTCGACCATCCCTTCCGCAGCTTCAAGCCGCGCTACAACATGACGATCGCTCACCCGCTGGTCAGAGAGCACTACGCCGAGATGGTGCGGAAACTGATGAAGGAGGTGCCCGAGCTGGGCTTCCTCTCCATCTGGACCAACGACAGCGGCGCGGGCTTCGAGCACACGCAGTCGCTGTACGTGGGACGGAACGGCGGTGCGTACCTGATCCGCGAATGGAAGAACGAGCGCGATATCGCGGAGGCGGCGGGGAACAACGCGCTCCGCTTCTTCGAGGTGTTGCGTGATGCGGGCCGGGAGACGAACCCGGACTTCAGGGTGCTGACCCGACTCGAGTCGTTTTACGGCGAGCATGATGTGATCTGGAACGGATTGGGTGATGGCCTCGAGGTCGAGACAGCCTCGCTGGTCGCGAAGGGGTGGGAGATGCCGTACGCGCACCCACGCTATCCCGATTCGAAGACGTTCGTCGCCGGCACGATCCATCAGTTGTCGTTCGCCCAGGATGAACGGCGGCTGGCAACCGAGCTGGAAGAGCGATCGTCGCGCGCGCACTTCTATATGGCGGCGGGGCCCAACAGTCTGTTCGCGCCGCTAGTAGGCGTGCCCTATCCCTCGCTGACGTTCGAGCGATTGAAGCTGTTGCACGAGAACGGCGTCACACATCTGGCGCACGTGAACGGCACCGCACCGCCCGAACTGGCCCCCTTCAACGTGAACCACGAGATCTTCCGCTGCTTCCAGTTCGATCCGCGAATGGAGAGCGCGGCAACGATGGAGAGGCTGGCACGGGGGTGGGCGGGCGAAGGGCTCGGTGACGCACTGCGCCGGGCTTGGGGTCTGGCCGAAGAAGCGATCCTGGCGTTCCCGCACGTTTCGCCGCTCTACTCGACCTTCGGATCGGTCTGGTATCGGCTGTGGGCGCGGCCGCTCGTCCCGAACATCGAAGCGATCCCGGCGCGGGAGCGCGGCTACTACCAGGACCACATGTGCACGACGCCGCACAACCCCAACAACGTCGATCTCAGCCGGGACGTGCTGTTTCAGCTGACGACGGTCGACGAGTGTCGCAACGCGCTGGAACGAATCGATGCCAACGTGTGGGAACCGCTGGACGCGGCGCTCGAGCTGCTCGACAGCGCGAGGGCAGAGGCGGTAGACAAGCTTGGCGCGGGCAACGTGATCGAGGATCAGTGGGTTCGGCTTTCGGCACTACGCTGTTGGCTCATGACCCAGCGGAGCGTCGCGGCGTGGGTGGTCGGGGTATGTGGGACCATGCAGGCGGTATCGGAGTCGGAACGAAGCGAGTGCCGAGCTGTGCTCGATGAGATGATCGCGCGCGAGCTCTCGAATAGCAAACAGCTGCTGGAGTTGCTCGACTCGGGAGTCGAGTTCATGGCCACCACCGACCTCGGTGAGTCCGCGCTCATGTACGGAAGAAACCTGAAGGAATTAGTGGAGAAGCGCATCGAGTTGATGACGGCGCATCGCGACGACGAGCCGTACATCGATCCCAAGTACATTGAGAAGAACGCGGGGCAACTAGCGTGAACTCGCGCGAGCGTCTATTGACGGCACTTGATGGCGGCCAGCCCGACCGGCTTCCCGTCACGACCCACCATCTGATGCCGTACTTCCTCGAGACGTATCTCGATGGCGCTTCCGACGACGAATTTTTCGATCGCTTCGGCCTCGATCCGATTCGGTGGGTTTGGGACGTGAAGCCGGACGAGTCGCGCGGCGAGTACTGGAGTTCGGCTGCGGAAGACGCGTCACACGCGGGAGAACCGTTACCCGATGGCACGCGCTGGATCGTCTCGGACGATTGGCGCATCGAGCCCAGGCAACTTGCCGGGTCGCCGGACGAGACCCGCTACGACATCATCACGCCGAAAGAAACGCTGTCGATGGTGCTGCGGCGCGGCCCGCAGACCGATTGGGTGGTCGAGCGGCCGATCAAGCGCAAGGACCAGATCGAGCTGTTCGCGCGTTACGCGCCCCACTCACTGTGCGATGTAGAAACGATCAACCGACAGGCGGGGAGCCTCGTCGAACGCGGGCGCGGCATACTGCGCGGCGCGGTCCCCGGCTTTCAGATCTATGGGCAGCCGGGCTGCTGGCAGGACGCGGCGGAGCTGTTCGGCATCGAGCCGCTGATCATGGCCGCCTTCGATGATCCCGCTTGGGTGCACGAGTTGCTCGCCATCCTGAGAGACCGAAAACTGGCGAGCATCGCCTCGATGGAGGGCGCACGCTACGACCTCGTCGAGTTAGGCGGTGGAGCCGCATCGTCGACCGTGATCTCACCCAACATCTTCGCTCAGTTCGTAGCTCCGTACGACAGCGATCTGATCGGGGAGGCGCACCGCGCCGGGCAGCGGGTCGTCTACCACACCTGCGGCGGCATGATGCCGCTGCTGGAGCTGATCGCCGACATGGGCCCGGACGCCATGGAGACCTTCACGCCGCCGGCGCTGGGCGGCGACGCGGACCTGAAGGCGGCCAAGCAGCGGATCGGCGATCGGGTCTGCATGATCGGCGGCTTCGATCAGTTCACGCACTTTCAAGGCGGCACGGCGGACGACACGCGGCGCGCGGTGCGCGCTTGCTTCGAGGCGGCGGGCGAGGGCGGCGGCTACATCCTGGCCCCGTCGGACCACTTCTTCGACGCGGACGTGGAGCTGATCCAGGCGTTCGCCGAGCAGGCGCGCAGCTGTCGGTACGCTGGCTAGTACTTTTTTTGATCAGCTCGGCTCCTCCGACCCGCTGCCCAACCCGTCTGTGCCCCATCTCGTACTGCGCCGGGAGGCACCCGTGGACCGCCGAGCTGAGTCGGTCAGGCCCGGAGTCCGAGTTCTTGTGACCGGATCGTAAGCCGCTTATGTTAGTACATGGACGAGATTCGCGACTATTTGGCGGAGATTGGCCGCAAGGGCGGTCGCAAGAGCCGACGGGCACTGGACCCTGACACCGCCCGGAACATGGTTCGGGTCCGGGAGGCTCGCCGCGCCTTCCGGCGTTTCCGATCCCTCTGCTTCTGGTTCTGCCGCCCCGATTTGCAGATCGGCCTTGCGGACATTCCGTGGGTGGCCGAACAGCTTATGAAGCACGGTGACCGCGAGGCGTGGCTGATCGGAGCGCGGCTGTGCCGTTGACCGAGTTTCAGCGGCGGCTGCTCGCTGTGTTGGCGGCCTCGACTGCGGCCGACGAGCGGTATCTGGCCGGCGGTGCGGCGCTGCATTTCTCGCCGAATTCCACTCGCTTCAGTGACGACCTGGACTTTTTTCACGATTCGGTTGCTCGAGTCGGGAAGGCTTTCGAGACTGACCGGGCGCTGTTGGAGGAAGCCGGCTACGAAGTGAGGGTCGGGTTTAGCGTACCCGGCTTCATACGGGCCGTCGTGAACCGCGGCGCGGGGGCCTCGCGGGTGGATTGGGCCCACGATTCCGCTTGGCGATTCATGCCCCTGGTCCGGGACCCGCTCGGCGGGCTTCTTCTTGATCCGGTGGATCTCGCCGTTAACAAGGTGCTCGTGTTGGCCGGTCGCGACGAGGCACGGGACTTTGTAGACACACTCTTCGTGCATCAGCGCGTGCTTCCCTTGGCAGGGCTTTGCTGGGCTGCCGTGGGAAAGGACCCGGGATTCACACCTCTGTCGCTCCTGGAGCTCCTCAAGCGGCGAGGGCGGCACCGTGCTGAGGACATCGAGAGGCTGAATCTCACGGAGCCGTTCGACCTCGTTGCCTCGAAAGGGGTTTGGCTGGAGGCTTTGGCTAAAGCCGAAGCCTTCGCGAGAGAGCGGCCACCGAAGGAGTTGGGCTGCCTATACTATTCCGAGGCCGAGGATCGTTTTGTGGTACCCGGGCCGGGAGTCTCCTTGGAGGCGCAGGGGCTGGCGCTCCACTTCGGAAGCCCGGGGGGTGTGATTCC
>JASFMO010000117.1:0-8502 GCA_050117535.1 Gemmatimonadales bacterium
CGCAGTTCATGTACCGTCTGCAGAAGATCATGGACGAGTACGCGGGTGGTGTGTCCAGCCAGTTCAAGACCAGCGACAAACTGCTCGAAAAGGGCATGGAACTGCTGACCTTCTTGAAGGAAGATTCCGAGAAGCTGGCCGCCTCCAACCTGCACGAGTTGATGCGCTGCTGGGAGAACGTCCACCGGATGTATCAGGCGGATGCCCATATGCGCTCGATTCTGTTCCGAGAAGAGACGCGCTGGCCGGGTTATTACTTCCGCGCAGACAAGCCGAGCATGGACAACAACAACTGGCTTGCCTTCTGCAACTGCACCTACGACAAGAGCACGGGCGATTGGGAGATGATCAAGCGGCCCGTCAAGTACATCACGCAGTAGTTACGAGTGGGATCTTCGGGCGTCGTTCCGCGACGCCCGAAGATCCTGATGTTCAAGACTTGAGGACTCGTTTCATGCGTAGCGCCGTTTCCAGACGCCACTCCAGCCGTCGGGTCACCGCTCACCAACGGGATCGATCGAGGAGTACAATGACAGAAATCGCTCGAACCTGCCCGCACTGTGGCTCGAGTCTGAAAAAGTGGCGTGTGCCGGAGGGCGCCTCATGGCCCGAGGAGTTCCTGCTCGTCTGCTTCAACGACGAGTGCACCTATTACCGACAGGGATGGGAATGGATGGAGGAGCGGTTCGGCCAGCGGGCATCGTACCGATACATGGTCAGTCCCGTCACCGGCGCCTCGTCCATGATCCCAGTCTGGTCGGATTCGGCGACGCGGGAGATGATCGAGGAAGAGGACGAAGGAGAGATAAGATGACCGAAGAGCAACGCTCCCCGATCAGCGAAGACCCGCGTGAGAGATTGAAAGAAAAGATTCTCACCGATCACACCAGGCTCGGTCCCGATGACAAGTTCAAGTTCGGTTGTCATCCCGGCGTTTCCTGTTTCAACAAGTGCTGCAGCGACGTCAATATTTTCCTCTCTCCATACGACGTCCTGCGCATGAAACGACGCCTGGGGATGACATCGAGCGGGTTCCTCGACAAGTACGCATTGCTACCGGTCCAGAAGGACATGAAGACGCCGGTCGTCATGCTCCGCATGAACGACGACGAGCTCAAGACATGCCCATTTCTCACCGAAGGCGGGTGTGGCATCTACACAGACCGCCCCTGGCCCTGCCGCATGTATCCCCTAGGACTTGCAGCCCAGAAAGATACACCCGACGGCTGGCGGGGAGACCGATTCTACTTCCTGCTCCAGGAACAGGGATGCTGCGGTTTCGAAGAGCCACACGAATGGACGGTTCGCGAGTGGCTCGAAGATCAGGGTATCTACGAGTACGACGAGTGGGGCGAAGCGTACAAAGAACTGACGCTCCACCAGTTTTTTGCCGACGGCGGTGTCCTCTCTCCCGAGAAGATGGAGATGCTGTTCACCAGCTGCTTCGACCTGGACAAGTTCCGAGAATTCGTCTTCAAGAGCACGTTGCTCGAGCGCTTCGATGTGGATGAGGACTTCGTCGAGGAGATGCGCTACGACGATGAAGCGCTTCTGCGCTTCGCGTTCCTCTGGCTGCGGTTCAGCCTCTTCGGCGAGCCGACCGTGAAGCCGCGGGAAGGGGTCCTCGAGGCGTTCAAGGGTTCGGTGGACAAGAAGCAACTGTTTGCCAAGCGGGCGGCCGCGGCCGCAAACGAGGATTCACGATGAGCGGAAATGGGAAGCGGAGAACCGTCCTCGTAATTGGTGGAGGCATCAGCGGTATTACGGCGGCCATCGAGGCTTCGGAGGCGGGCAGTGAGGTGGTACTGGTCGAGAAGAACCCTTACCTGGGCGGCCGCGTGGCTCAGATGACCCAGTACTTCCCCAAGCTCTGTCCGCCGACCTGCGGCCTCGAGATCAACTTCCGCCGTCTCCGGACCAGCCCGCGCATTCGATGCCTGACGCTTTCGCAAGTCGAGAACATCACCGGCGGACCCGGCAAGTACAAAGCAACGATCAAGCGCACACCGCGCTTTGTAAATGAGAAGTGCACGGCTTGTGGTGAATGCGTCGCGGTTTGCCCGGTCGAGCGCACCGATGAGTTCAATCTCGGAATGAGCCAGACGAAGGCCATTTATCTGCCGTTCGGTATGGCTCATCCCATGCAGTTCGTGATCGACGGCAGCGTCTGCCCAGGCAGTGAATGCGGGAAATGCGTGCCGGCCTGTCCGTACGATGCCATCGACCTCAGCATGCAGCCCGAGACGATCGAAGTGGAGGCTGGAGCCGTGATCTGGGCGACCGGCTGGGACCCCTTCCCCGCCGAACAGATCGAGAATCTAGGATTCGGCACCCATCCGAACGTCATCACGAACCTGATGATGGAACGCCTGGCCTCGTCGAGCGGCCCAACCGGCGGGAAGATCCTGCGACCATCCGACGGGAATGGAATCGAGAGCGTCGCCTTCGTTCAGTGCGCCGGCTCGCGCGACGAGAACTACCTAAAGCACTGCTCTGGCGTCTGCTGCCTCGGATCGCTCAAGCACGTCCGCTACGTCCGCGAGCAATATCCCGAAGCGCAGATCTACGTGTTCTACATAGACATCCGCGCGCCCGGCCGCCTCGAGGACTTCTTCGTCGCGACCGAGAAAGATGAGAAGCTAAGCCTCATCAAGGGAAAGGTGGCGAAGATCACCGAAGCCGCTGATGGGTCGCTGGAAGTCGAGGCCGAAGACACTCTTTCCGCCGAGAAGATCAGAAGGGAAGTCGACCTCGTTGTCTTGGCGACGGGCATGGTACCGGTCGCGGGCGGCGGAGTGCAGGTAGACGGTGGTCTGCGGACCGATGAGCACGGATTTCTGACGACCGAGCAGGAGCACGCGGGGCTGCTGGCTGCCGGCTGCGCCAAGCGCCCCACCGACGTGGCCACATGCGTGAGAGACGCTACCGGCGTCGTCATGAAGGCCCTGACCAGCTGCGGGGAGTGAAGGGTGGATAAGAAAGTCGCTGTCTATGTCTGTCGTGGCTGCGAGATCGGCGCATCGCTGGACGTCGACGAACTCAGTGAACTCGCGACTGGGGACTGCGGTGCCGACCTCTGCCGCGACCACGAGTGCCTGTGCGGCGATGCCGGTCTCGAATTAATCAAAGCCGACATACAAGAGGGCGCCGACGCACTGGTCGTCGCGGCCTGCTCGCCCCGATTCAAAGCCGACGAATTCACTTTCGATGGGTGCCGCACCGAGCGGGTGAACCTGCGCGAGCACGTTGTCTGGAGCCACGAGCCCAACGACGAGGACACGCAGATGCTCGCTGCCGACTACCTGCGCATGGGCATCACTCGGGCGAAGAAAGCGAATATCACGGAGCCGTTCGAGGAGGAGATCGACAAGACGCTCCTGGTGGTCGGTGGCGGGGTGACCGGCATGGCGGCGGCGCTGGATGCCGCCAACGCCGGCTACGAAGTGGTTCTGGTGGAGAAGGAGCCCCAACTGGGCGGCTGGTCGGCCAAATTCGCCTGGCGATTCCCGCTCGCTCCCCCGTATACGGAACTCGAACCCGTGGATCTCAGCGGCCGCATCGCCGAGGTCGAGGGGCACGAGCGGATCACGGTCCACAAGAGTACGACCATCGAGCGGATCACCGGCGGGCCCGGCCAGTTCGACGTCTCGGTCAAATCGAACGGCTCCGGTTCGGAGTTCCGCGTCGGCGCGGTCGTCCAGGCCACTGGCTGGAAGCCGTACGACGCCTCACGTCTGGGCCACCTGGGATACGGTCATCCCAACGTGATCACCAACGTGCAAATGGAAGAACTGATCTCGGCGGGCGCGATCACCCGGCCCAGCGACGGTAAGCCGGCCCGCCGGATCCTGTTCATCCAGTGCGCAGGCTCGCGTGACGAAGAACATCTGCCCTACTGCTCGGCCGTTTGCTGTCGGGTGACGATAAAGCAGGCCCTAGTGGCTCGGAAGTTCGACTCCGAGGCCGAAGCCTACGTCCTGTACAAGGATATCCGCGCTCCGGGGCAGTACGAGGACTTCTACCGCACGGCGCAGGAAGATCCCGGGATCTTCTTCACCAAGGCCGAGGTGGTCGGCGTCGAAGACGTTGGCGACGGAAACTTGCAGGTAGAAGCCGAGAATACCCTGCTGGGCGAACGCATTCGCATCGAAGCCGACCTTGTGGTCCTGGCAACCGGCCTCGTGCCGACATCGGCCGACGGTGAAGGGATCCGAAAGCTCACCGATGCCAAGGCCATCATCGCAAAGGGCGAAGCGGGCGCGCAATTGGAGGCAGCGAAGGTCACGGCCGAAGAGCTGAAGCACCTCGAGGGAACGGCGATACTGAATCTGGACTATCGGCAGGGTCCGGACTTGCCGGTTCTGAAGTACGACTTCCCCGATTCACACTTCATCTGCTTCCCGTATGAAACGAGGCGCACCGGGATCTATACCGCCGGATGCGTGCGGGCGCCGAACGACTCGCTCGTTTCCATGGAGGATGGTTCCGGCGCGGCGCTGAAGGCGATCCAGAGCGTCGAACTGACCGCCGAGGGTGCGGCGGTTCATCCGCGCTGGGGCGACATGTCGTACCCGGAATTCTTCCTACAGCGCTGCACTCAGTGTAAGCGTTGCACCGAGGAGTGCCCCTTCGGAACGCTCAACGAGGATGCGAAAGGGACGCCCTTACTGAACGTCACTCGCTGCCGCCGCTGCGGGATCTGCATGGGCTGCTGCCCCGAGCGGATCATCTCGTTCAAGGACTACTCGCCGGAGATCGTCGGCTCGATGATCAAGTCGGTTGATATCCCCGACGAGTTTGAGGAGAAGCCGCGGCTACTTGCGCTGCTGTGCGAGAACGATGCCTACCCGGCGTTGGATCTGGCTGGGCTGAAGCGCATCCGACACAGCCCCTACATCCGCGTACTTCCGGTCCGCTGCCTCGGGTCTGTGAACACGGTCTGGGTGGCGGATGCGTTGTCGCGCGGCTTCGACGGCATTCTCCTCGTTGGCTGCAAATCGGGTGACGACTACCAGTGTCACTACATCCGCGGCAGTGAACTGATGGGCACGCGTAGCGACAACATACGCGACAAGCTCAAGCAGCTCGCCCTCGAGGAGGAGCGCGTTCGTCTGGAGGAGGTGGCGATATCCGACATCGAGAAGCTACCGGAGATCATCAACGAGTTTGCTGAACAGATCGAGGAGATCGGGTTGAACCCATTCAAGGGGTTCTAGGGAGTGTCGTGAGGATGTCCAACGTCAGCCTGCTGGTCCCTGACCGGCAATTCGTCGAGGAGATCATCGCCTCCGGCGGTGCAGACCTTAAGAAATGCTACCAATGCGCCACCTGCTCCGTCGCCTGCGAGCTAGCAGGTGACAGTCGGCCCTTCCCGCGAAAAGAGATGATTTGGGCCCAATGGGGTCTGAAGGACCGGCTTGCGGCGGATCCCGATGTGTGGCTTTGCCACCGATGCAACGATTGCTCGCTCAAGTGCCCGCGCGGTGCTCGGCCGGGCGATGTGTTGGCGGCGGTCCGACAGTGGACGATCCAGCACTTTGCCGTCCCGAAGTTCCTCGGCGGCTGGGTGAACGACACGAAGATGCAGCCAGTCTTGATGGGGCTCACGGCGGCGCTGCTGGCTGTGGCGCTCTGGGTCCGTGAGCCGATCGAGGGCGCCCTGGGCATCGGTGAACCCCACGGTTTCTACGCGGAGTTCTTCCCACACTGGCTGTTGATCGGCTTCTTCGCGTCCTTCACGATCGTCGCCTTCGTGGCCGCGCTACTGGGAATCGCCCGGTTCTGGCGGGCGATGAAAGACGCCGACGTTCTCTACGGCTCGCCAGCTCCGCCGGTTGGAATCGTGAAGTGCCTCGCCCGAACAGCCGCGGCGGTCTTCGCCCACAACCGGTTCAGCAAGTGCAGTGCGCGGCCTTCAGGTCGAGTTGCGCACTTGACGGTCTTCTACGGATTCGTGGCGCTCTTCGTCGTCACGATCTGGGCTACGCTCGATCTGTACGCGTTTCCGCACCTTGGTATCGATTCGCTGTATCCGTTCGAGTTGGCGCATCCGATGAAGGTCCTGGCCAATGTCGGTGGGATACTCCTGGTCTTCGGTTGCGCGAAGGCCATAGTCGATCGGCTCCGCAATGCGAATGATGCGCAGACAAGCACAGCCTTCGACTGGATGTTCATCTGGCTCCTGCTGGGCGTCGGTGTCACGGGCTTCGTCATCGAGGCGCTGCGCTTCGGGATCGATCCCACAGCGGAATCAACGGCCGTGTCCGTAGCGTACGCGCTCTACTTCGTGCACCTGGTGCTGGTATTCCAGTTGCTGGTGTACCTGCCTTATTCGAAGTTTGCGCACTTGCTGTACCGAACCACGGCCATGGTCTATGCGGAACACACGGGGCGGACGAACGGGGTGCGCCAGCCGAGACAACTGGTTAGCAGCACGCAGCCAGACGTGCCCGGAGCACCACGGGAGGCGGAGACCATCGCCGCCAAGAACTGAAACTCGGCACAGGGGATCGCGGGAAGCCGGATCCCGTTGCCAATCTGATAGAAGCAACAACCAACAACCCCCACCGAGGGAATAGCGATGTCAAAACTTGTCAATCCGCATGGCACAGAGAAGACGCTGAAGCCGTTGCTGCTCGAGGGCGGACAGCGGGTCGAGGAACAGAAGCGCGCCGAGACACTTCGCAAGATTCCCATCACATCTCGTGAGATCGGCGACACCATCATGATGGGGATCGGAGGGTTCACGCCCCTGGACGGCTTCATGGGCGCTGCCGACTGGAAGGGTGTGGTCACGGACATGCAGATGGCGGACGGCGTGTTCTGGCCGATCCCGGTCACGGTATCGGTCAGCAAGGAGGACGCCGATGCCATCGCCGACGGTGAGGAAATCACGCTGTTCGACGAGAAGCGTGGCACGGCGATGGCCATCATGACCGTGAACGAGAAGTACACCATCGACAAGGAACTCGAGTGCAAGGAGGTCTTCAAGACGGACGACGCCGAGCACCCGGGCGTGGCGATGGTATTGGCCCAGAAGGCAGTGAACTTGGGCGGACCGATCAAGGTCTTGAGCGAGAGCTTCTTCCCCGACGAGTTCCCGGGCATCTACCAGCGCCCGGTCGAGGCTCGGGCGATCTTTGAGGAACGCGGCTGGAGCTCGGTCGCGGCCCTGCAGCTTCGCAACCCGATGCACAACTCGCACGCCTATCTGGCGAAGGTCGCCATCGAGGTCACCGATGGCGTCTACATCCACCAGTTGCTGGGCGAACTCAAGCCAGGCGACATCCCGGCCGACGTGAGGGTCCGTTGCATCGACGCGCTGGTCCAGAACTACTTCAGGCCGGAGAGGGTCGTACAGGGCGGCTACCCGCTTGACATGCGATACGCGGGTCCGCGGGAAGCACTACTTCACGCCGTATTCCGGCAGAACTACGGCTGCAGCCATTTGATCGTCGGACGCGATCACGCTGGCGTGGGCGATTATTACGGTCCCTTCGACGCGCAGGAGATCTTCGACGAAGTTCCCAAGGGCGCACTGGAAACGCAGCCGCTCAAGATGGACTGGACCTTCTATGACTACAAGCTCGGCGAAATGGCTTCGATGAAGACGTCGCCGCACGAGGAGAAAGCCGTCCTCGACGAGGATGGCAACTACGTATCTGGCGCCCGGCTGCTGCTTTCCGGCACAATGCTGCGCAAGATGCTCTCCGAAGGCAAACCCGTGCCAAGTGAGTTCAGCAAGCCCGAGGTCGTCGCGATACTGCGCGAGTACTACGCCGGCCTCGAAGAAAAGGTCGAGGTCAAGCTGCACGGCATGGCGACGGGAGATACTGGCAAGAAATGAAGACGAAGTGAGGGCGGGAGAATGGACCTTATCACCGTCACCCGAAAGAACGGGCTGGTGTTCGAGTACAAGATACGAGAGCACACGGTGGCGAGCGACATGAGCGTAGCCGATGGGGGCACGGGCGCCGCCCCCTCGCCCGCCGAGCTTCTCGCGGGAGCGCTCGGCGCTTGCATTGCGATGACGGTGCAGAGCTACTGTGACAGCTGCGGGCACACCGACGGAGATGTAGGCGTCAGTCTAACGCTCGAGTTCGCGGACAACCCCAAACGCGTGGGGGCAATCACCGTCGACGTCGAGCTACCCAACGGATTTCCTGAGGACCGCTGCGAAGCGTTACGAAACCTGATCGCACACTGCCCGATCCAGGAAACGTTGAACGAACCACCGCGCGTGGATGTCGATTTCGCATAGCTGTATCTGACAGATAGACGCAAGAGAGAGGCGCGGCCTGCAAAAGGAGGATTCTTATGGAGAAGAAGGAATTTGGTGGAAAGCTGATCGAGATCGACGAAGACGGGTTCATTCAAGACCCCGAGGCGTGGGATCAGGCCGTTGCCGCGGACCTGGCAAAAACGGAAGGCGTCGACGCCATGACCGACGATCACTGGAAGGTGGTCAACTACCTGCGCGAGTACTACCTCGAGTACAACATG
>JASFMO010000118.1:0-8500 GCA_050117535.1 Gemmatimonadales bacterium
GCCAGCTCTATTTGCGTGAACCGTTGGAGCTCGATGTCGAAGACCCAGAAGACGTTGTGTTGCCCGGGCACCGGATCGACGGAGCGGGGCGCCCGGAACTCGCCGGGACCTTCGCCGCCCCGGCCGAACGAGCCGACGAGCCGTCCCGTGGCCGGGTCGAGCACGTGGAGAGCGGGATCGCCCATCTCGTCGGCGATCACCAGGTAGTCCCCCACGCGCTCGATCGCCCCCGGAAAGCCCAGGCGGTCGCTGGCGTTCAGCACGCGGCCCGTCAGCCGCGCCGGTCGCAGCGCCGCGTGGTCGAACTCCGCCGGGCCGGGCACGGAATCCTCAGGCCCGCTCCATAGGGCGACGACGAGGCCGGCTATGACCAGAGTGAATACGAGCGGCAGCTTGGATGAGAACATGATCTCTCCTTCCAGAACCTTGCGTACCGTGAGGCATCTCTCGCTTCAGCCAGCCAATCGATTGGGCGGAGCGGCACGTGAGGCGAGTTACGTTGGTCAGCCTTTCGGTGCATCGGGGTGGACTCCCTGCCCGCGAGGTGAAGACCGGCATCCCCCGTCAGGTTCCCGTCTAGTCGGGAAGCACCTCCTTCAGGTAGTAGCCGTACCGGACCAGTCCATCCCCCGCGCAGACAGATCCGGCTTCCCGGGCGCACGCGCCTTGCGCTCCGCAGGCGTTCCGTTCCGCCAGCCCGTCCGACGGGGAGAATTCCGCAGGGACCAGCACGAGAACCGTGGCTGCGGCGACGACGGATGCGCAGCGCAGGACCTTTGATTTCCAGCTCATAATCTCCTCCTGGCTTAGTGGAAGATGACGGTGCCGCTCCGCCCTGGATCGGCGCAGAATATTAGCTGTCCCGAGCGGCGCTGCGCTCAGGATCTTCTCCGTGCACGTCGAGCGTGTGAGGATTCGTCCCTCCTAGGATGCCCCGGACGGGGCCGACGTTACGCAAGTGAGGTGGGCCGGTCTGAACTCACCCGGGAGCCCGGGGCGTGGCCCGCAATGGCGTCGGACGGGGAGCCGAGCGTAACATTCCAGCCATCTACGGCATCCTTGAGTGTACTTCGGATCCGGTGTGAGCCCGTGAGTAAGGCCCCGGAGCATGTGGAATTGTTGGTTGCGAACGCGCGCAGGGGAAAGCCCGAGGCGCTGGCGAAGATCTACGCCCAGCACAAGGACGTGCTGTACCGGGTGGCGCTGGGACTCATGCGCTCGTGGGCCGATGCGGAGGACGTTGTGCAGGAAGTACTGGTAGGGCTGCCGGAGGCTCTGCGCAGGTACCGCGGCGATGGGCCGCTGGAGGGATGGCTCGTGCGGGTGACGACGCGCACCGCGTTGATGGAGCTACGCCGCCGCCGCCGGCGACGGCGACGGGAATCGCTGCTCGTGGACTGGGGTTGGATCAAGCGCCGCAGCGGGGTCCGGGACGAGGTCGATCGAATCAGCCTCGACCGGGCGCTCGCCGCATTGCCGGAGACACAACGCGCTGCCTTCCTCCTCAAGGAGGTGGAGGGCTACTCGCACGACGAAATCGCGGAGATGCTGGGCATTACGACCGGAGCCTCGCGCGCTCGATTCTTCCGCGCCGCCCGGAACTTGCGCTCCCAACTGGCGGGGGACACATGATCTCTCTCCGCAGGCATCTGGGCTTCGATGTCCTCTACCGGTTCGCCGACGGCGATCTCGATGATCCGAGAGAGGCCCGTTCCGTTCAGGAACACCTGCAGCGCTGCCCCAAATGCCGGACCGAGCTGGCCTTCATCTACAGGCTCAAGCGGGGCGCGCGGGAGATCTCGTACCCCAAGCCTCCCGACGGCCTGCTCGAGCGCGCCCTAGCCCGGCGCGCCGCGGGCGAGCGAGTGATCCTCCCCACCGAGGCGCCGGCCGATCAGCACCTCTCGACGCGGGTCCCGGCCCTCGGCGCCGTGCTCCTGCTGCTCGCAGGCCTCGTCGCCGGCTTCGTCGTTCTCGTCTCCGGCGAGGCCAGTGCGGGCGCCAGCATGCTTCGCATCCTGCCGAGCGAGCCGGCGCCCGGCCAGCGGGTCGAGGTCGAGTTTCGCACCCCCTCGGCGCTGGCGGGTGAGCCATGGGTTCGCCTTCGGGGGTTCTACCGCACCGCGGACGACGCTCCCCCGCGGGAAAGGCTCGGGACTTACATCAGCAGCGAGCTGGAGCGGCAGGCGGACGGGCTCTTCCGGGGCCATCTCGCGATTCCTCCTGCGGCCGTGTACGCCGTGTTCGCCGTCGAGGACCCGGAGTCGGAGGCGGTGGAGGCCGGCAACGGCACTTGGGAGGTCCTGGTCCGCGACAGGCTGGACCGGCCCCTGTTCGAAGCCCTGCGCCAGAAGTTCCGCGCGATGGAGGCAGCGAACTGGAGAGCCGCGCTTCAGACCGCGCGGGAGATGACCGAGCTGTACCCCGACCAGCCGGAGGGGTGGTACTACCGATTCTTCTACGAGGAGCCCATCACGGAACCCGAGGGGGCGGACAGCCTGCTGGACTTCCACAGCTCCCGGCTGGCCCTGCTGGAACGGCACGCCAACTCGCAGGCGCTACCGTCTGCCGACGAGCTGGCCGCACTCATGGAGTACGCTCGAGGATTGGGGGCGAGCGGCTCCGTGAAGCGCTGGAGCGCCCGCCTCGAGGATGAGTATCCTCTCCACCCCGCCGCCGTTCAGGAACGAGTGGTGGGAGCACTCCTGGAGCACCACGACAACCCCAAGGCCCTGCTGGAAGCCTTGGAGGCGGAATGGCAGAGAAGCGGGCCCGCACACGAGCTGCTCGGGCAGCAGGGCTTCGAGGCCGCTCTCCGGGCCGGGGAGCCCGGCGCGATCCTCAAGTGGGCCGAGCGCTACGGCGCGCTTCGCCCCGATCGCATAGGGTCCATCGCGAGGATGCTCTCCGACCGGACTGCGGTCCGGGAAGAGGGCATGAGGCGGCTGCGGCGGGAGCTCGCCCGGCTAAGCAGCTTGGAGGAAGGCGACCGGCCCCTCACCCGGTCGCTCCAGGCCCAGCGGCGGGCGAACGAGGAGCGATCTCGACAGCTCCTCGCGGCTCTGGGAGAGGCCCTTGTGGCCAGCGGTAGGACCAGAGCCGGACTCGACACGCTCTACCTGGCGGCCGAGAGAGGGTGGGACGCCGAGAACTTCCGCAGCCTGGGAGAGAGGTTGTTTGCGCTTGGAGACACCGCCGGAGCGCTCCGTCTTCTGTCCTTTGCCGCGGTGGACCCGCTGGAGGGGGACGGCATCGCCGACTCGCTCGAGGGGCGCCTGGGGCCGGGTTGGAGTCCCGAGGCCCGGGAGAACCTGCTCGCCAACGCCCGGGCCGAGATGCGCCGACGGGTGCTGGCGGAGTCGGACTACACCCCGTTACAGACGAACGTCAGGCTGGTGGGGGCGGACGGAGCCGAGCACACGCTCGGGAGTCTGATGGAGGATGGCGTGACCTTGCTGGCCTACTGGCACCGCCGCTCCTTTCCCTCTTTCGAGGATCTGCCGGCTCTGCAGATCGCGGCGGAGCGCCTCGCGACGGAGGGCATCAATGTCGTCACCGTGACGGAGGAAAGCTCCTCCGAGTCATTGACGAGGTTCCTGCGAGAGGGGGAGTACAGCTTCCCCGTATTCCACGACGAATACGGCGAGGCGGGCGCGGCTCTCGCTGGTTGGACCGAGCCGCGCTACCTGGTCATCGACAGATTGGGACGGGAACGGTTCGCCAGCAGCGATCTGCGGCGGGCGGTCAGGTTCGCGCTGATACTGCAGTCGCAGAACAGGGGCGACCCGCTACGTACCCCGCCCCGCGGTGGAGGCGTGCAGTGAGCCACCGCGGATCATGTCCCTCCCAGCAGCGTCAGCTGCGACTGTTCTCCGCTGCGAGGGGCGCCCGCCACCCGGGCGCCCCTCGCCCCTGACGCGTGACGCGTGTGCGGTGGTGGCGGCGAAAGATGGTTGGATTGGCGCGTTCGGCAACCTATAGCGCTTACACGACATGGCGGGAACGAACTTGAGACGGGCCGCGCTTCGGATTGCGGGTATCTACGCCATCCTCGGCGCCGTCTGGATCCTCTTCTCTGACAGACTGATCCGCCTGATCGTAGCCCGACCGGATGAGGTGACGTGGCTACAGAGCGGCAAAGGCTGGCTGTTCGTGTTGGGGGCCGCTCTGATGATCTATCTCCTTGTCCACCGTAGGCTGGTTAGCATCGATAGGCTGCGGAAGGGGCACGAGGAGTCGCCAGCCGAGCGCCGGGAGGTGCCGCGGGAGCTCGAGCGGCTGGAGTGCCAGCTCCAGGCCGCGCGGCTGGAGAGCATCGGTCAACTGGCAGGTGGCATATCCCACGATTTCAATAACGTGCTGGGCGCCATCCTGGGCTACTGCGATCTGCTGCTCTACCAGGTCGATTCGGCGAGTCCGCTGCGTCAGGATGTGATCGAAATCCAGAAAGCGGCGAAGCGCGGCTCGGCGCTCGCCGGTCAGCTGCTCGCGTTCAGCCGGAAGCGCGAATCCCTGCTGAGCGTCCTGAGCCTGAACGACATAGTGGACGAGCTGGTCGACATGCTGTGCCGGTTGGTGGGGACGAGCGTTGAGCTGAAGGCTCGGCTGGATCCGGCTCTTGGCTATGTCAAGGCTGACGCGACGCGCCTTGGGCAGGTCGTGATGAACCTGGTGGTCAACGCCCGGGATGCGATGCCGGATGGCGGAACCATCACCATCGAGACGGCCAACGTCGAACTGGACGAGGAGTACGCCGCGGCCCACCCGAGCGCGAAGCCCGGGCCGCACGTGATGCTCGCGGTGAGCGACACGGGGTTCGGGATGGACGAAGCGACCCAGTCGCGAATCTTCGAGCCCTACTTCACCACCAAGGGGCCGGGGAAGGGCACCGGCCTGGGACTCTCGACGGTCTACAACATTGTGAAGGATAGCCGTGGCAACATCTGGGTTTACAGCACACCCGGAAGGGGCACGACGTTCAGAGTCTACTTGCCCCAGGTCAGCGAGGCGGGCGCGCCGCTGGTGGCCCGGGAGGCGCCAGCCGAGCTACCCGGCGGGCGCGAGACGATCCTGGTGGTGGATGATGAAGAGGCGCTTCAGCTTCTCATGAGCCGAGGGCTCGAGCGGTCCGGCTACAGCGTGCTTGTGGCCGGGGATGGAAAGTCGGCGTTGGAGCTGGCCGGCGGATACAAGGGGCCAATACATGCGATGATCACGGATCTCATGCTGCCAGAGATGACGGGGCTCGATCTGGCCGAACGTCTGGTGGGATCGCGTCCCGAGATGAAGGTGCTCTACGTCTCTGGTCACGGCGATCTGGATGTCGTCCGGCCCGGCGCGTTCAGACCGGGGATGGCGTTCTTGCAAAAGCCGTTCACTCCCTCGGCCCTGGTCGGGAAGCTGCGGCACACGCTGGACACGTCAGCGGGTGATGGTGAGCGGACGCGCCTCGACCATCGACTGGCGTCGGCAACGGGCTGATCTCAAGCCCCCCAGCGGTGACCAGTTAGCGCCTCTCACCGGCGGAAGAGAGGGGTCCGCCTCACCGCACAGCGGCAAGTACGTAGTCGTCTACCATGCCCAACAGGGCATCATACGTGGGATGGTCGAAGTCGCCAGCCGTGATGACCACGACCATGTCACACTCTGGAATCACGCTGATGAACTGGCCACCCCAACCGGCCGCCGTGTAGAAATCGGTGTTTGTCGCCGGGAACGTGCCCAACCACCATTGTCGGCCGTACCCATGCAGGTAGCCCGGCACCGGGTTCTCGGAGGCGGGAACGTCGATGACCTTGGTCGTGGATCGGGTTACCCAGTCGTCCGAGACGACCCGACCGCCGTTCCAGAGTCCCGCGTTCAGGTATGTCTGGCCGATCTTCGCCATGTCTCTGGGGCGGAGGTACAGCGTCGAGGAAGCGACGGCCATCTGGGAAGCGTTCGGGAACGGGTACCACTCGTACGTCGCGATCCCCAGTGGGCCGAACAGGTGTTGTTCGGCGAACTCCCAAAGCGTCACATCGCTGGCCCTCCTGACGACCTCGCCGAGCAAATTTGTCGTGCCGCTGTTGTAGATGAACTGCGCGCCGGGGGTAGCGACCGTTGATTTGCTCAGCACGTAGGCGATCGGATCTTCGCTGAACACCATCGCGGTCAGGTCGTTTCGCAGGTCGTCGAACGGGTAGTCTTCGGTCCAGGGTAGCCCCGAGGCCATCGCCAGCATGTCATCGAGGGTGATCTGGCCTTTCGCCGCGTCGCTCAGGTTGGAGTGGTCCGGAAAGAAGGAGAACATTGTCTCGGCGGTCCCCGCGATGAGGCCTTGATCGATGGCGATCCCGAGTAGTACGGAGGTGATGCTCTTGGTGTCGGAGGCCAGGCAGTGGAGTGTCGTCCGGTCGAACTCCCTGTATGTGAAGGCGATCCCGTCGCTCAAGTGGCTGAGATCGAGATCTTCGCCGGCGAAGTATTCCTCGAACGCGAGCTTTCCTTCCCGAGCGACCAGGATACCGTGCACGTTGTTGTCGTTTCGACGCAGTAGCTGGTTCATCAGCTCGATGAACGGCAGCGTGTCCATCCCCACCTCTCCTAGCGCTGCGGTCTCCCAGCCATCGCTCGTCTGCTGCGGGACATGATACGTGTAGACAACACCGTTCTCGACCACGTCATCGCACGAGAGGACGACGGCAGGAAGAATCATAGCCGTCAGCAGCCATGTGGAGATTCCAGCCCACCTGGCGGGCGCTCGACTTTTCATCTTACGCTCCTTGCCTACCAGCGCGTGACCGGGATGAGGTAGCCCAGCGAGAGCAGCCAGGCCTTGCTCTTGACGGTGTCGTCGGGAGCCTCCGGGTCATCGTTGAGGTTCGTCAGGCCGAGGTCGTACATCGCATCCAGCAGAATCGCGCCCGGCCCCGCCTGGATGTCGATGCCAGCCCCGAATACCAGGTTGACGGCGGTCGTCTTTCTTTCAACGCCAACATCGGGAGCATCACAATCCCAGTTCACCACGTCTCCGGCGATGATCAGCGAGACGCCACAGTCGAGCTCGAGGGCGACGGAGGGGCCGGCGAACAGGCGCGGCGTCACCCGCGAGTCCGGGCCCAGGGGAACTCTGACCTGTACCAGGAGCGGTATTTCCAGATACGACACTTCAAAGTCCCCGTCCGCGCTCTCCGCCGGCAGGCGGGCCCCGCTGCCCTTCTCCACGTACCACACCTCCAACTGCAGCGCGAAATTCTGGTGAATCTCCAGCCTCGAGACAGCGCCGATGTGGAAGTTCGGGTTCCAGCTGGTCTCTACTGGCTCGGTTCCGTCCCAACTTATGGTAGACCTGACGTAGCCACCCCGGGCGCCGACCGACAACTGCTGTGCCAGGGTCGAATCGGGGATCGAGATCACCAGGAACAGTGCCATCAAGGCCGTTGTGACCGTCTTCATGGAAAACCTCCTTGCCATTGCTTTCGTAGTGACCTACACGACTCGTCGGACGGTTTGCTGGCGTTCCGGCGAGCCGATACGTTGTTGTAGTAACGAATAACCAGGCCCCATTCCCTCGGCGTTTTCTCGGCGTTATCTGGCGTTATTCGGTATGGACGGCCCTGAACCCAATAGCCCTGTGATCGACTTTCGGGCCCTCGGGACCGCGCAGTTGACGGGTCCGGAGGGCAACCCGCTGCTGTCGGTGCTGAAGCGGCCGAAGCTGTTGGCCCTCCTTACGTATCTGGCAGCGAACGCCAGGGGCGGCTTCGTCCGCCGGGACACGCTGATCGGGCTCTTCTGGGCCGAGTTCGAGCTGGACCGCGCCCGCAACGCGCTGCGGCAGTCGCTCCATCACCTGCGGCGTTCCTTGGGCGAGGACGTGCTGTTGGGCCGCGGCGACGACGAGGTCGGCCTGGCGCCGGACCGGTTCGGTTTCGATGTGGCGGCGTTCGAGGAGGCCCACGCCGCGGGCCGTTACGAGGAAGCGCTGGGCCACTACGGCGGCGAACTGCTGGAGGGCTTCTTCGTGGCCGACGCCCCTGAATTCGAGCGTTGGCTGGACGGGCGGCGGGCGGAGCTCCGGAGGGAAGCCACCTCCGCCGCATGGTCGCTCGCCGAGGAAGCCGAGTCGGCGCCAGACTCGAGCGCGGCACGGGTTTGGGCCCAGCGGGCGTTGGAGCTGGCGCCGCTGGACGAGGATCTGGCGCGACGGGTCATCGCCCTCTTCGATCGTCAGGGCGATCGCGCCGGTGCCGTGCAGGTCTACGAGGCCTTCGCGGACCGGCTGAGCGCGGAGCTGGAGTTGGAGCCGGCGCCGGAGACCCGGAGCCTGATCGCGTCGGTGCGGGCGCGGACGATGCCCAACGGTCGCTCTATGTCTCATGCGTCGATGGAGGACGTCCCCTGCGTTGGCGCGCGCGATTCAGCGGCAACCGGTCGGCTCGAAGTCCGGCGCTGGGGCTTCCGGCTGGGCTTGATTGCCGGTGCCGCGATCGTACTCGGTATCGTCGTGATCGGGTCG
>JASFMO010000119.1:0-8486 GCA_050117535.1 Gemmatimonadales bacterium
CGCCGGCTCGTCGCAGCCCGTTCTCGAGCGACTGCTGGATCATGTAGCCGATCCAGCCCGCGGTCGACGCCACCAGCACTCCGAGTGGCAGCTCGGGCAAGACTTCCGCCCCGAGCTCGTTCCTCAGCAGTTCGTCGCCGACCTGAGGTCCATTCCCGTGCACAAGAGCGATCCGGAAGCCTTGCTTCGCCAGTTCGACGACGCTGGTGAGGCTCTCGCGCGTGTGCCGGAATTGATCGTAGACGGTGACGTTCTCGGCTGCCGGTCCCAGCGCATTCCCCCCCAGCGCGACCACGATCGTCTTGCGCGTCGCTACCATCCCTATCCCCCAACGGGGCCCGACATCATCGCCTCACGGCCGAACCGATGCTGAGCCTCCGATTTTTGTCGAAGAACGCCTAGCGGCGACCGGCGCAGGCGGCGATGCTACACCGCGACGCCCTGCTCCCGCAGCCAGCCGTCGACTTCATCCCGAATGGCGGATAGGCGGTCGTCGTTCTCGGCCTCGGCCCGCAAAACGATAATCGGCTGGGTGTTGCTGGCCCGGATCAGCGCCCAGCCACCCGCCATCTTGATGCGTGCTCCATCGACATCGATCACGTCGTAACGCTGCTTGAAGTGTTCCACGGCTTGCGCCACGACCTCGAACTTTCTTTCATCCGCGCAATCGACTCTGATCTCCGGCGTCGACGCGAAGCGCGGCACGCCCTCCAGCAGTGACGACAGCCCGTTGCCCGAGCGTGCCACGATCTCGACCAATCGCGCCGCCGAATACAGAGCATCGTCGTAGCCGTAGTAGTCGTCACCGAAGAACATGTGCCCACTCATCTCGCCGGCAATGCGCGCGCCCGTCTCACGCATCTTCTCCTTGATGAGCGAATGCCCCGTCTTCCACATCACCGGTTTGCCGCCAGCTCCCGCTATGGCGTCCTCCAGAACCTGCGAGCACTTGACGTCGAAGATGACCTGCTGCCCGGGCCTGCGCTTCAACGCGTCCAGGGCATAGACGAGCAGCAGATAGTCCCCCCGCACGATGTTCCCGTTCTCGTCCACAGCGCCGATCCGGTCGGCGTCTCCGTCGAAGGCAACCCCCAGGCTGGCCTCCGTCGTCCTTACACTCTCGATCAGCTCGGTCAGGTTGGCGTCGACCGTCGGGTCGGGATGATGGTTGGGAAACGTGCCGTCGGAAACGCAATAGAGAGAGCTGACGCGGGCTCCGATACCCTCGAGAATCGGGACCGCCGCCAAGCTGCCAGCCCCGTTCCCGCAATCGACCACTACCTCGACCGGGTTCTCCAGTTTGAACCGACCCGTGACATCCGCTATGTAATCGTCCAGGATCGGCCGTTGCTCGATTCGCCCGGCACCCTCAGCGAAGTCCTTGGCTTCGATCCGAGCATGCAGGCCACGAATCGCCTTGCCGTAAAAAGGACCTCTGGCGGTCAACATCTTGAAACCGTTGTAATCGGGTGGGTTGTGCGATCCCGTGACTTGAATTCCGGCGTCGGCCTCGAAATGGTGCACAGCGTAGTACAGCGCCGGCGTCGGCACCAAGCCCGCATCGAGCACGCGCGCGCCCGAGGCGCTCAACCCCTCGGCGAACCCGGCCGCCAATTCCTCCGAGCTCAGGCGGTTGTCCCGTCCGAGCGCGACGGCAGGGTCAGAGGTGCCGAACTCGGCGCGCAATTGGCTACCGAATGCTCTGCCGACCTGCACCGCCGTATCGGCCGTCAAATCCTGGCCGACGACTCCCCTGACATCGTACTCGCGGAAGATGTGTTGGCTAACTTTCGACATGTCTCTCTCTCCGTTCGACCGGAGACCTCCTCCAGCAACCGGCGCTTGCTCAGCGGCCTACCGCCCGGCCAGTTGCCCCGGATCGACAGGACGCTCGGCCACGGCTCTGAGCCCCTGCACGCTTTCGCGTGCCTTGACCAGCGGCCAGGAGGGCAGCAGCCCCAGCAAGAGCGTGACCGTGGCGCAAACGACGAGCGCCGCCCGCAGAGGCACGCCCCAAGCCAACCGGCCTGTCGGTTCCAACTCCGGTCGCATGTACATCGTGACGATCACACGCAAGTAGTAGTAGTACGATACCAGAGTCGTCACCGCCAGAATGACCGCGAGTCCCACGTAGCCCGACTCGACCGAGGCTCGCAGAATGTAGAACTTGCCGACAAAACCGCCGGTCGGCGGTAGACCCGCCAGCGAAACGAGGAATAGAGAGAGAGTGGCACCAGCCCAAGGATGGCTGTATCCGAGACCCGCGTAGTCGGAGATCTTCTGCCGCCGATCGTCCTTGCCGGCGATCACCAATACCACGGCAAAGGCCCCGACGATCATCACAGTATAGGCAACCAGATAGAACAAGAAGGCGGCCATTCCGGACTCGTTGGCCGAGATCAAGGCCACGAGCAGGTAGCCAGCGTGAGCGATCGACGAGTACGCCAGCAGGCGCTTGATATTGTCCTGTACGAGCGCGATCAGGTTGGGAACGATCATGGTCAGGCAGGCGAGCCACCAAATGATCTGCTCCCAGTACCCGTGCAAATCTCCCAGTGCCACGACGAAGATCCGGATGAAAGCGGCGAAGGCCGCTCCCTTGATCGCCGCCGCCAGGAATGCCGTGATCGGCGTCGGCGCTCCCTCGTAAGCGTCGGGCGTCCAGACGTGGAAGGGGACCGCCGAGACCTTGAAGCCGAACCCAATGGCCAACAGCGCGATGCCGACAACGACGATGACGCCGACGCGACCCGGATCCAGCAACTCGCGCAGCAACCCGAGGTTGGTCGTGGCCCCCGCCCCGAACAGCATCGCCATTCCGTACAACAGGAATGCGCTCGAGAAGGCCCCGAGCAGGAAGTATTTCAGGGCCGCCTCCGCCGATCTCGGGTTTCGGCGATTGAATCCCACGAGCGCGTAGACCGCCAACGACATCAGCTCGAAGCTGAGGAAGATCACAATCAGGTCGCGACTGGCCGCCAACAGCATCATCCCCACGACGGCGAACAGCAGCAGTCCGTAGAACTCGCCTTCCGCGATCTCCTCTCGTTCGGTGTAGTCAATCGAGATCAGCACGGTCAGAGCGCCGGCGCCGAGGAACATGAAGTTGGTGAAGATCCGGAAGTCGTCGATCGCGATGACGCCGGTTCGCCCGACTTCCTCCACACCCATGAGCCAAACGTTGGCTACGGCAGCCAGCGCCAGCGCGGCTATGCTGCCCCAGGCCATGGCGGAGGCCCCGGACTCGGAACGCTTCGCGAACCCATCGTACAGCAACAAGAGGACCGCGGCCGCCGTCAGCACGACCTCCGGCATCAGCGCCCATAGGTAGTCGAGATGATTCGAGAAGTCTATCTGCATCGCTGCACTCACCGCGTTCCCGGACTGCTGCTCCGTTCCGAGCCGATCGCCGCCACCTCAGGGGCGCGCTCGGCCTGTTGTTCCGCTACAAGCGCCAGACGCTCGCTCAGGACCTCCGCCGACGCCGCGATCCGCCGCACGAACGGCTGTGGGTAGACGCCCATCAGGACGATCATGATCAGCAGCGGTACGATGATCGCCAATTCCAAGCGTGATAGGTCGAGAAGCTTGCGATTCTCTTCCTGCCTCACGTCGCTCCACACCGCGCGCCTGATCATCGGTAGCATGTAGTAGGCAGCGAATACGACGCCCGTGGCGGCCAGTAGGGTCACCCACGGATATCGCTTGAAGCTGCCGATCAGAATCAGGAATTCACCGACGAAGCCGTTTAGCCCGGGCAACGCGATGGACGATAGTGCGACAAGAACCAGGCAGCCCGAGTAGATCGGAATGACCTTCGCCAGGCCGCTGTACTCCGCGATCTCGTACGTGTGGCGCCGTTGGTAAAGGAAGCCCGCGAGTATGAACAGTGCCCCCGTCGACACGCCGTGGTTCACACTCTGCAATATTCCGCCGGTCACCGATTCGCCCGTCAGCGCGAATGTCCCCAGCATGATGAAGCCGAGGTGCGCCACAGACGTGTAGGCGATCAGCTTCTTCATGTTGGGCTGCACCGCCGCCACCCACGCTGTGTACAGGATACCCATCAGCGCGAGCCCGAGAATCACCCAGACGACCGTCGGATCCAACGCAGCGGCAGGGAAAAACGGGATCGCGAACCGCAAGAACCCGTATACACCCATCTTCAGCAGTACCGCCGCCAGCACAACCGACCCGGCCGTCGGCGCTTCGACGTGTGCATCCGGTAGCCAAGTATGGAACGGGAACATCGGCACCTTGATGGCAAACGCCAACGCAAAGGCCGCAAACAACCAGTACTGAAGCGAGCCGGGGATCTCGAGCTGCAGCATGTCGCTGTACGCCAGACTGGGGATCCCGTATTGGTCGAGGCGCAACCAGAACATCACCAAGATCGCCACCAACATCAGTAGCGAACCGAGAGCCGTGAACAGGAAGAACTTCACCGCGGCGTAGATACGTCGCTCATGTCCCCAGACGCCGATCAGGAAGTACATCGGGATGAGAGTGACTTCCCAAAACACATAGAACAGGAACAGATCGAGCGCCACAAACACCCCGAGCATCCCCGTCCCCAGCAGCAACAGCATGGAATAGTAGAGCCGCTCCTTCTGCTCGATCTGCAGCCAGGAGACCAGAACCGAGATCGGCAACAGGAATGTCGTCAGCAGGACCAGCAACAAGGATATCCCGTCCATGCCGATCGAGTACGAGATGCCCCAGTCGGGGATCCACGGGATCGACACGAAGTTCTGGAACTCCACACGGCCGATCTCGAACGTCCAGAATAGGGGCAGCGAGACCAGGAACTCGATCATCGCGGCGACGAACGCCCAGAGTCGCAGCCTCTGCTTGGGTACGAACAGGCATGCGATTCCGGCGACGGCCGGGAAGAAGACCAGGAAGGTCAGGACCCAATAGCTAGCGTAGAGATTCGCCAAAAGCGACATCGCCCATTCTTCCTATAGAACCACGGCTCCAAGAACCACGAGCACGCCCACCACAATGATCAGCACGTAGGTTCCGAGATAACCCGTCTGGAAGCGACTGATCACCCAGCCGCCGAAGCGCGTGAAATACGCCGTACCGTTTACCGCCACGCCATCGATGATTCCCTGGTCGATGATACGCCAAGAGAACATGCAGAGCGCCTTGAATGGCCGAACGATCACGGCATCGTATATCTCGTCGACGTAGTACTTGTTGTAGAGGACCCCCAGCACACCGGTCGGCGCCTTGGCCTCCTTGGCCGGGACGTACTTCTTTCCCCTCAAAGCTCGGAAGACGACAACCACCACCACGATCGCGGCCAGCGTCGACAACACGGCCCACGTTCCTTCCCCGCCGCCGATCGGCGAGGCATGAGCGGCTTCGCCCATGTGCTCGACGATGATGTGCTCGGCCGCCGCGAAACTCGGATGCATGAAGTGATGCAGCCAGGCGAACTCGGGCAGCAGCGGTAGAGCTTCTGGAACGTTCACCCAGCCTGTCACCACCGAGCCGACGGCCAGCGCGATGAGCGCTCCCGCCATAACCAGAGGCGCCGCGTGTATGTGCCGCCGCGCCG
The DNA here is from genome assembly GCA_050117535.1 of Gemmatimonadales bacterium. Taxonomy (GTDB): domain Bacteria; phylum Gemmatimonadota; class Gemmatimonadetes; order Palauibacterales; family KS3-K002; genus JASFMO01. The sequence continues at coordinate 5,567 of JASFMO010000119.1, forward strand.
CCTCGCTCAGTCGCGTTTCCCCGTAGAAAACCATGACTAGCCAGCGGGTGATGTATCCCGCTGTGAGGAGGGCCGTGATGACCGCGATCACCCATAGGACGGTCTGCCCATGGGCTCCCGCCGACCAGATGATCTCGTCCTTGGAGAAGAAGCCCGCCATCGGAAAGACCCCGGCAAGGGCGAGGGCGCCGATCCACGCCGTCCTGAAGGTCCTGGGAAGCTGGCGGCCCAGACCGCCCATGTTGCGCATGTCCTGGGAGGCGTCTTCGCTGGCGTCCTCGCCGGCATGGTGAAGCGCATGGTGCATGGCGTGTATCACGGCCCCCGACGCCAAGAACAGTAACGCCTTGAAGAAGGCGTGTGTCCCCAGATGGAAGATCCCGGCGGTGTAGGCGCCGACGCCCACGGCCAAGAACATATAGCCGAGCTGCGAGATCGTGCTGTAGGCGATGACGCGTTTGATATCGTACTGCTGCACGGCGATCGTCGCGGCGAAGAGCGCCGTCACGGCCCCCACCGTCGCCACGACGTTCATGCTCAACGGGGCGAGGGCAAACAGCACCCCCGCTCGCGCCACTAGATAGACACCCGCCGTGACCATCGTCGCGGCGTGGATCAGCGCCGACACCGGAGTCGGCCCGTGCATCGCGTCGGGAAGCCAAACGTAGAGCGGGATCTGAGCCGACTTGCCGGTGCAGCCGAGGAACAGGAAGAGCGTGATGAGCGTCACGGCGGCGCCGCCGTATCCAAAGGCGGTCGGCGCAATCGCGAATACGCCCTGATAGTCCAGCGTCCCCAAGTAGGCGAACAGCATGAACATCGCGATCAGGAAGCCGAAGTCGCCGATTCGGTTGACTATGAAAGCCTTCTGACCCGCCTCCGCTTTCGCGGGCTGAGTGAACCAGAAACCGATCAGCAGATAAGAGCAGAGGCCAACGCCTTCCCAACCGACGAACATCAGCGGGAAATTCGCCGCCAGCACCAACACCAGCATGAAGAAGACGAAGAGGTTCAGGAACGAGAAGTAGCGGGCGTACCCGGGGTCCTCGCCCATGTAGCCGATGCTGTAGACATGGATGATGAAGCTGACGCTCGTGACGACGAGCGCCATCACGAGCGATAACTGGTCAAGCTGGAGCGCCGCCTCGACCCGGAACTGCGCGACCTCGATCCAGGTCCAATACGATCGCACGACGGGTTCGGCATCGGGGACGCTGGCCAGCAAGGCGAAGTTGATGGCCGCCAGCAGGAAAGCCAGCCCGAGAACGCCCGGCCCGACGAAGCTGACCAGCCTTCTGCGTTGCGGCGCCAGATAAGCCACAGCGCCATTGACCACGAAGCCGAGGAACGGCAGCAATATCATCCAGGCGGGCAAGAACGGCACGAACACCGCGTCGTGTGAGATCTCGTGCGCCCCCGCCTCCTGAACGAGCGCCGTTACCAGATCGAAGAGCGAGGCTCCTACCATCTCAGTAACCTGAAGTTCCGTATGTCAACGGACTCGTAGTGACGGAATATCGAGATAATGATAGCGAGACCGACGGCGGCCTCGGCGGCCGCCACTATCATGACGAAGATCACGAACAGGTGACCCTCGATGCCGACGTACCGTGAGACCGCCACGAACGACAGGTTCACGGCATTCAGCATTAACTCGATGCACATGAACATGACGATCGCGTTTCGTCGGAGCAGGACTCCCACCACACCGATCGCGAAGAGCAACCCGCTCAGCGCGAGTGATTCCTCGAGCATGTCGTCAACCTCTCCGCTTGGCGATCACAACGGCTCCCACCATAGCCACCAACAACAGCAAGCCGGTGATCTCGACGGCCAAAACCTGGTCCCGGAACAGTGGCTCGGCGACGCCGGCCACCGCGCCCTTCTGCTCGAACCATACCGCCAGAAGGTCGGTCCCGGTGTCCAGGCGGACACCGCGCAACGCCACAATCAGTTCGGCCAGCAGAACCAGGCCCAAGCCGCCGCCAAACACCCACCACAAACGCGGTTTGATGTCGGGCTCGAACTCGTGCCCAAGATTCAGCAGCATGATCACGAACAGGAACAGGACCAGAATCGCCCCCGCATACACCAGCACCTGGAGCGCGGCCAAAAATTGGGCATTGAGCAAAACGAAGATCGACGCGAGCGAGAACAGTGTCAGAACCAGAAAGATGACACTGTACACCGGGTTCTTGCGCGTGATCATCAGCACGCTGCTCACCACAGCGATGGCAGCAAACAAGTAGAAGACCAGTTGGGTCAAATCCATTTTGGGCCTACCGTGCCACTAGCAAGGGCCAATGGCACCCCTCACTCCGAATGGGGATCTTCGGGATCCCACAACTGGGTGTAGGGGTGCTCCTGCTCGCACAATCTCTCGAGATCGTAGACGAACCTCTCCCGGCTGAACTCCGCGGCCTCGTAGTGGACTCCTAGATGTATCGCTTCGACCGGGCAGACTTCCTGGCAATAGCCGCAAAAGATGCAGCGAAACTCATCGATCTCGTAGACCGCCGCATAACGCTCGCCGTTCTCATCTTCCGCGGGCACCAACTTGATGCAGTTCGCCGGACACACCGTCGGGCAAAGCCCGCAGCCGACGCACTTGGCTCGCCCATCCTCGTGCACCGCCATGCGGTGCGTCCCGCGAAATCGCGGCGACAACTCCCACTTCTCCTCCGGGTACTGCTGGGTGACCGTTATCGGCCTGACCAGATGCTTGAAGGTCAAGGCCATCCCCTTGAGCGACGCCCGCAAGTAAGAGGCGCCGCCCTCCGGTCTCTCGACTTTTTTGACACCAATCGCCATGAGCAATCCGTCTTATCGAACTTGCTGTTGTGGGCGCACCTGCTTCCAGCCGGTACCCACAATGACTCGTTTCCTGTCCAACCAGAACATGACCCCGAGGACGCCGATG
>JASFMO010000120.1:0-8439 GCA_050117535.1 Gemmatimonadales bacterium
ACAAGATGTGGCGTGCGACGCATCCGCCGCTGGGCGAGCGGATCGACTTCTGCAACCGCTACCGCCCCTGGGAAACGGGCGGTTCACTGCACTACGGGCACCTGTTCAACCGCCCGTGAGCGCCTGGCTGTCAGCCGAGGCCCGACGACGAGGGGCCGGCGCTTCTTGACACGCCGTCGGCGGTGTCCTAGGCTGACGCGGCTCTATTCCTCAATCCGCTCAAGGCGAAGTCAGAGAAGCGCGGCCGATTTTGCCGAGTGCCGCTAACTCGACTGGGAATCCACAGACCTCGAGGAGGCCATTGATGGATCCAAAACCGTACGAGCCCTTCGTCCCCGCTGACACGCGGATGAAGGAGTTCACGTTCCGCGCGGTAGTGCTCGGCGTGATAATGGCCGTCGTGCTCGGCGCCGCCAACGCCTACATCGGCATGGTGGCGGGCCTGACAATCGCGGCAACCTTCCCCGCCGCGGTGGTGGCGATGGCCATTCTGCGTATTCGGGGTGGGACCATCCTCGAAGAGAACCTCGCGCGAACCACCGCTTCGGTGGGTGAGGCGCTGGTCGCCGGCGCGATCTTCACCATACCCGCCTTCGTCATCGCCGGCGTTTGGGAGAGTGTGAACATCTGGCTCTCCATGATCATCATGGCGATCGGCGGTATGCTCGGCGTCTTCTTCGTGATCATCCTCCGCCGCACGCTGGTGGAGGACGCGGGGCTTCCCTTCCCCGAGTCGGTCGCCGCCAGTGAGATTCACAAGGCAGGCCAGCGGGGAGCCACGGGCGGCAAGTACTTGGTGTTCGCCGGGCTGACCGCGGCCCTGATCGAACTTCTCAAGAACACCTCGGGTCTGCTCGCCATCGGACGGAATATCACCGGCTTCTGGTCGTGGGGCAGCGCCCGCATCGCGGGCGGCAATTTAGCCCAAACCTACCAGGGCGGGATCTACCTCTCGACGCCGGCCGCGTCACCGGCGCTGCTGGGCGTCGGCTACATCATCGGCCCGCGCCTGGCCGCGGTGGTGTTCGCCGGCGGCGCCCTGGGCTGGTGGTGCCTGGTGCCCGTCATGGCCTTCGTCAACCGCGACCTCGTGGGGCTGGCCGGTGATCCGGCTTGGTGCGAGGCCGCCGGCACCGCCGCACCGTGTTGGAGCACGGTGGCGGTCAACGTCGTTTGGCAGACCATGGTCCGTCCGCTGGCGGTCGGCACCATGGTGGTCGGCGCCGTCTGGACGCTCTGGAGCATGCGTAAGAGCTTGCTGACCGGGATGGGCCGAGTCCTGGCGGACGTGAAACAAGTCAAGTCGGTGGAAGCCACCAGCCGTCTCGAGCTCGACCTCCGCTACCGCTGGATCGTGTTCGGGATCATCGGCCTGCTGGTACCGATCTGGATACTCTACTACTACTTCAGTCAGAGCTTCGGCGGCTCGCTGGTCGCCGCCATCGTCATGGTGATCGCCGGTATCCTCTTCGCCGCCGTCGCCGGTTACCTGGTCGGCGTCATCGGCAGCAGTAACAACCCGATCAGCGGCCTGACGCTCACGACCTTGATCCTCGCCGCGCTGCTCATGGTTGCGATCGGGCTGACCGGAGATCAGGGCGTGATGGCGGTGCTGGGCGTGGCGGCGGTCGTGTGCTGCGCCATGGGGATCGCCGGTGACATGATGCAGGACCTGAAGGTCGGCCACATACTCGGCGGGACGCCCGCTTCGATGGAGCGCGGCGAGCTTATCGCCGTGGTGTTCGCGGCGCCGGCGCTGGCTATCGCTCTCTACCTGTTGGGCGAAGCTTACGGGTTCGCCGGAGCGCCCGGCGCGGATCCGGCGTCGGCGCTGCCGGCGCCGCAGGCCGGTCTGATGGCTTTGGTCAGCCAGGGCATCGTGGGCGGTGAGATGGTCTGGCCGCTGTTCCTGGCGGGAATGATGTTCGGCGTGATGATGATCCTGATGCGAGCGCCATCCCCCATGCTGGTCGCGGTCGGCATGTACCTGCCGATTTACAGCACGTTCGCGATCTTCATCGGCGGCGTCCTCAAGTGGATCGTCGACGGAGCGCTCGTACGCAAGCGCTACAACGCAACGCAGATCGGCCGGGCAAACAACACCGGCATCCTACTGGCTTCGGGATTCGTCGCCGGCGAGGCTCTCATGGGCGTGGTGATCGCCGCCTTTATCGTGGGCTTCGACCTGCAGCCGGGCCAGGCCCTGGTCACGCTCATCAGCAGCCCGACGATTCAGGGGATCTTGGGACTGCTGGTCTTCCCGTTGATCCTGTGGCTGTTCTACCGCTTTGCCAACGCCGAGGCCCGATCGGCTTAACAAGCCGGTGTATGCGGGCTCGTGATACTGGCCGGGTGCTCGGGACCGTCTTGGTCCTGGGCACCCTGCTGGCTTCGGCCGCCTGTCGGCGCGAGTCGGCGCCCGCCGACCCGATCAGCCGCCAGGACTACATCGATCTCTACGTGGAAATCTTGCGAGTCGCGGACGAGTCACCGGACTCAGTCACGGCTTCCGAGCGCGCTCTGGCCATCCTGACCCAGCGCGGTGTGACCGAGCACGACTTGCTAACCTTTGCCCGTAACCATGCCGATGACCCGGAGTACCTGGCGGAGCTGTGGTCCGAGATCGAGGAGCGGCTGAGGAATCCCGAACCGGCCGATTCGGCCGAAACAACGGAACCGGAGTCTGCCGAGCCGGACTATTCGGACCCGGGAGCCTGAAGAGCCGAATCGCAAGCTCAGGTGCCACTCGCAGAGTCCCGAGCTAGAGTCCCGTGGGGTGATCGACAAACTCCCAATCACAACCGAACGTCTCGCTCAGGTGCCCGGCCAGCGCTTTCACCCCCAATGTCTCGGTCGCGTAGTGTCCGGCGTAGAAGACGTTGATGCCCCACTCCTGGGCGTCGAAGTAGCTATGGTGCGGGCCCTCGCCGGTGATCAGCGTGTCCAGCCCCGCGTCCCGCGCCTCTGAGATATGTCCGCCGCCACCGCCGGTCAGGACGCCGACCCGTTCGACGCGGTCCGGGCCGCCCGCGATGAGGAATGGCGCGACGCCCAGCAACGCCTCGATGCGCTGGGCTAGCTCGTCGCGCGAGGCGCTCAGCTCGCCCCAGATCCCGATCGGGACCCCCTCATAGAGGAAGAATCGATCCAGGATTCTCAAACCAATGCCGCGGGCGAGCTGGGAGTTATTGCCGACCACGGGGTGCGCGTCGAGGGGCAGATGCGCTGAGTAGACCGCGATATCGTTCGACATCAACCGGCGGATGCGCCGGTAGCTGCGGCCCGTGAGCGGTCTCAATCCCTCGCCCCAGTACAACCCGTGGTGAACCACCATCAGGTCGGCTCCGCGCTCGGCCGCCATGTCGATCGTCGCCTGACATGCGTCAGTGCACGCCGCGACCCTCCTCACCGAGCCGCTGTTCTCCACCTGCAGGCCGTTCACAGCGCCGGGATAATCCGGGACGTTCCGGATGTCGAGGTACTCGTCTAGGTAGTCGACCAGCTTGGACAACTCCACCGTGGCGACGCTCACGTTCACCCCAGCACTTTCGCCGTACGTTAGTAGGCTCGCGCCCAGACGACTTCGTACTGCGAGTCACCGCCGCAGATGCACTTGTCAGGCTCGCGATCGCTCCGGAATACCGCGTCCGGAATCACGCGGATCGTGGCCTTCGTGTCATCCTTGACGCGCATCTCGCACTCTTCCGCGCCGCAATAGCCCGTGTAGATGAAGCCGCCCGTCGTCCCAATGATCTTCTTGAATTCCTCGTAGTCCGTGACATTGCGATACGAGTTGGCCTCGCGCCGCTCCAACGCCGCCCGCAGAAGTTCGCTCTGTATGGCGGCGAGGATCTCGGGCACGCGCTCCGACACTTCGGCTTCCGGGATCGGTGTCTTGCGCGAACCGGGGTCGACGTTGAAGCGTCGTACCGACATCACCTGCCCTTGGGCCACGTCCTTCGGGCCGACCTCGAGCCGGACGGGCACGCCTTTCGCTTCCCACTCGTAGTACTTCGCACCGGGATTCAGCGTCTCGCGGTCATCCAGTTTGACTCGCGCCACACCTTCCAACCGCTTCTTGATGCGCTCCGACGCCTCCATCACTTGCCCCTTCTGTTCGTCCGATTTCCAGATGGGGACGATCACCACCTCCAGCGGAGCTAACCGCGGCGGCAGCACCAGGCCCAAGTCGTCGCTGTGGGCCATAACGAGACCACCGACCAAGCGCGTCGAGACGCCCCAGGACGTGCTCCAGACATAATCGTGCTCGCCACCCTCGGTTTGATACGTCACATCAAACGCCCGGGCGAAATTCTGGCCCAAGTTGTGCGACGTGCCGGCCTGCAAGGCCCAATTGTCCTGCATCATGGCCTCGCAGGCGTACGTACGCACCGCTCCGGCGAATTTGTCCCATTCCGCCTTCACACCCGTCACGGGCGGCATGGCCATCCACTCTTCCATGAACCTCCGATAGATGCCGAGGATGAGCAACGTTTCTTCCTCGGCCTCGGCCGCCGTGGCGTGCGCCGTATGGCCCTCTTGCCAGAGGAACTCCAACGTCCGCAAGAAGGGTCGCGTCCGCATTTCCCAACGGACGATGTTGGCCCACTGGTTGATCAGCATCGGCAAGTCGCGGTAGCTCTGGATCCAGTTGGCCATAATGGGCCAGATGATCGCTTCCGACGTCGGCCGCACGACCAGCGGTTCTTCCAGTTCCTTGCCGCCGCCGCGCGTCACGATGGCCGCCTCCGGCGCGAAGCCCTCGACGTGTTCCGCCTCCTTCTTAAGAAAGGATTCGGGGATGAACAGTGGGAAATACGCGTTCTGGTGACCCGTCTGCTTGAACATGCCGTCCAACGCCGCCTGCATGAGTTCCCAGATAGCGTATCCGTGGGGCCGGATCACCATGCAACCTCGCACGGGCGAGTAGCCAGCCAGCTCGCCACGCTGGACGACACCGTTGTACCAAGCGGAAAAGTCCTCGCTCCGCGGCGTCAGCGCTTTCTCTTCGGCCATCGACTTCCTCTAGCTCTCCAAATTCTCGAGTTCTCCGGTTTCACCATGCGTCGGCAGCTTCGCCGCATCGCCGCTGGCGTCCGGACCCATCCGCTCGTCTCTCCGCGTCAGCAGCCATGTACCCAAGGGCAAAACGACGATCGTGCCCGCCCAACCCAACAGCCGCGCCTTAGGGCCCAGTGCCCGTCGCAGCACGGCGCTGGCCGCGATAATGGCGGCACTGCTGGCGACGGCTCCAACGCTGAGCGGGGCAACCCGCTTCCATACCGACGACAGGCCACGCTGCAAGGAGCTTTCGCCCGTGGTTGTCAATTCATCAGCCACCAGTCGTTCCTCGCTATTCCTCGACAACGGCGCGCCGCTCCCAGCCGGGATTGACGGAGTATACATATGACCGATGTATCCGCCGCCGCTCGCCCGCCGCCGCAGCGTCCCAGCCATCGGGGGGGATCCACTCACCCCAGATCATCGGCACGAGCCTACCCTCCATACGAGCCGTTGGCCGAAAGATGTACAGCACAGCCCGTACAGCGACCAGGCTCGTGTCGGCCCGCTGCAGTGAATCGAGCGCGAGCCTGACAGTCTTGGTCATGGATTCACGTGATCCGGGCTCGAACGTCATCAGTCGGTACGTGACCTTCTTGGGCTCATCGTCATCGGGTTCGGCCTCGAACAACTGATAGTCGATCGGAGCTACCGTGTCGTTGTAGACAACCGCGACCCCGACACCTTCGCGGGGGCGGTTGCGATTAGCGTCCGCCTCGGAGCCGCCGTCGGAGGTCCGCCCCCCGGTCTCGCTTCCGACACACGCGCAGAGACCCAGCAACAGGGCCAAGGACAGACCGTGGCCACGACGACGGCCAACTGACTCAGGGATTCGACGGTCAAGTATCATCTTCTTCGAGTAGAGTTTCTGTAAGTTGATCCAGGTCGATCGTCCTCTCTGTGCCCGTGGACATTTCCTTTACACGAGCCTGCCTCGCCTCAACTTCACTGGGGCCGAGTATCACGGCCCACCGTGCGCCGAGTTGGTCGGCGCTCTTCAGCTGGTTGCCCAATCGCCGCTCGCGGAACTCGTAGACGGTGGACAACCCGATACCTCGCAGGGCTTGTGCGGTTCGCAAGGCCTGCCGTCGGCCCTCCGTGCCCATCCAAGCGACGAAGCAATCGAGCCTACCGGTCGACTCCGGCACGAGATCGTAGTCGCGCAGCAACTCCGTCAACACGACGTCGCCCATCCCAAATCCCAGCGCCGGCATTCCGACCCCGGCGATCTGACCCAACAGGTCGTCGTAACGGCCGCCCCCGCAGATCGCGCGCAACTCGCGGCGCGCATCCCAAAGCTCGAAGACGATTCCCGTGTAGTACGCCAGTCCCCGCACGACCGAGAGGTCGACGTCCGCGTAGTCAGCAACACCAAGCCCGTCCAGATGCTCCAAGTAAAGGGAAAGCTGTTCTATGCTCTCCGCAACTTCCGGCACGGCGCCAAACTCTGCACGCAACTCCTCGGTCCCCCGCAGCCGTGTGACGGCGAAGATCGCGTCGACCGTTCCAGCTGCGAGGCCGACGTCCGCTAGCCGGTCCGCCAAGCGGTCCCGTGGCTCTCGGTCAAGCTTGTCCACAACCTGGTAGACCGCCTCGAGTTTCGCTTCCTCGACGCCGAGATGCCTGAAGATGGCCGCCAACACTCTGCGATCCGATACTCGCGCCCTCACCTGGCTGGAGCTCAAGCCGAACGAGCGAAGGATATCGATCCCCGCGGCCAACAGTTCGGCATCGGCCAGCACATCCGATTCACCGAGTATGTCCAGGTTAAGCTGAAAGTGCTCGCGCAGACGGCCCCGTTGCTTACGCTCGTAGCGAAACAGTTGCGGCGCCGAAAACCAGCGGATGGGCTTTTTCAGCGACCGCGCTCGCGCTCCGACCATTCGCGCCAGGGTCGGCGTCATCTCAGGCCGTAGTGCGACGCGGCGGCCGCCCTTGTCCTCGAACTCGTACAATTGCTGGACGATTTCTTCACCCGACTTGCGCGTGTAGATCTCCAACGGCTCGAGCGGTGGCCCGTCGTACTCCTCGAATCCATAACGACGCGCCACGTCACGCCATATCGCCATCACGTGTGACCGTACGGCCAGCTGATCGGGATAGAAGTCCCTGAAACCGGGCAACCCTCTCACTTCCACCATTCTCTATCCGACCTGTTCCTTATCTGGCAGCCCGACACGTAAGTCTAAGTAGCGCATCGCATCGCCCACCGTGTGGTGCGAACCCGTCACCACGATCGTTCTCCCCAGTTGCATGGCGCGTTTGAGCGCCTCCGCGAAATTCTCCACCACCTCGACCGCATAGCTCGAGATCGTCGCCGCTACCTCTCGCGCGTTCCAGCGGCGCTCCTGCGGCGAGCTGGGCGCCACCGTGAAGACCGAAGTGTCGGCCAGCGCCAGCAGCGGGGGCAACATCTCGGGCCACGGCTTGTCTCCCATAATCGCCACCACCAGTACCAGCGGCTCGGGCAGATCCAGGCTTGTCAGCGCCTGGGCCAAGACCTCGACCGCCGCCGTATTGTGCGCGACGTCGAGCAACCACGTCCGATCCCGCCGCTGCTCGATCTGCAACCGCCCGGGCCAACGCACACGCGCGATGCCCGCTTGTACTTCAGCCGCCGTGGGGCGCGCATCGCTCGGCAAGCTCTGGACCGCCAAGGCCGCGAGTCCCGCGTTCCAAGCCTGGTGCGCGCCGAGCAGCGGGCAGCGCATCCTCATCGCCTCCGACGAGCCTGGACCTACGTACTCCAGCTCGGTAGCATCAGGCAGTATACGGATACGACGGACCGCCGCATCGTAACCGAGTTGCAGCAGCGGGGCGCCGGCCCGGGCCGCCGTCTCGCGGACAATACGGCCCGCTTCCGGTTCCAATCGCCCGAGCACGAGCGGCACGCCTGGCTTGGCGATTCCCGCCTTCTCCCCGGCGATGGCCGACAGCGTTCGGCCCAAGTAGTCGGCGTGATCCCACGCTACATTCGTGATAGCCGCGACATCTGGCAGTAGCACGTTCGTCGCGTCCAACCGGCCACCCAAGCCCACTTCCGCCACGACGAAATCGACATCGACTTCGGCGAAGCAAAGGAAAGCCAGCGCGGTCGTCGCCTCGAAGAAAGTCGCACCCAACTCCTCAGCCAACGGTCGAAGCCGGACCGCGCCCTGCACGAGCATCTCTTCTTCCGCCGCTCGCCCGTCTACACAGATTCGCTCGCCGAAGTCGACCAAATGCGGCGACGTGTAGAGGCCCACGCGATGGCCAGCGCCGCTCAGAATGCTCGCGATCATGGCCGCGACCGACCCCTTGCCGTTGGTCCCGCCCACGTGCACCGAACGATACGCCATGTGGGGCCGACCAACGCTCTCGAGCATGGTCCGCACCCGC
>JASFMO010000121.1:0-8399 GCA_050117535.1 Gemmatimonadales bacterium
GACCTCGAGATCAGGCTCGGCTCGCGCGGCGGGCGTCGCGCCCGCTCCGCTCTGTCCTGACCTTCGGTTGACCCAGACCGTTGCCAGGCCGGCCCGCTTGGCCGGCGTGATGTCATGGAACAGGCTCTGGGCGACGTGGAGGATCTGGTTGCTTGGAATGCCGGCGTTCTCGAGCAGGTAGCGGAAGTTGCTATCCGAGGGCTTGTAGGAGCGTATCTGCTGCGCGGTGAAAACGTCGTCGAAGTCGATCCCCAGTCGCCTCGCCGAGTGCTGAAACGAGTCGTCATCGATGTTGGACAGGATGACTAGCCTGTACTTCTGCTGGAGCGCTGCCAGCGCCTCGGGCGAATCCGGAAACGGCGGCCAGTCTTTGACGGAGAGCGAGAACTGGTCGAGTTCCTCTCGGTCCGGAGCGAACCCGAACTGATCACCGAGCCTGGACAGTACCTCTCGTAGGACCTGCCGATAGGGGCGATATCCGCTGGACTCGATATCGGTCTCGGCTGCGGCATAGGACTCGAGGATATCCTGGTCTCCCGGTACGGCGCCGTACCGACCGAAGATGGGGCGGAGTGCCGCCAGCAGGCCTGTCTCCCAGTCGATGAGCGTGCCGTAACAGTCAAAGCTGAGGCACTTGAAGGAATCGAAGTCCATTCTGGCTCCCGGTCGTAAGGCGCTTGAAGGGTATTGCTTTACAGCGTGATCTCGGATCGAAATACGATGACCGCGCGCCCCGCCACGCGCACGATTCTCGGAATCGAGCCTTCCGCCTCCACCGTGACCTCGACGATCCCCGGTCGGCCAAGCGCCTCTCCCTGCCGCGCCTGGAAGGTCAGCCTTCCATTCGTGGCGGAGGCCAGGTCGTGCTTGACGAGGTAGGCGCCGAGCGGTCCGTTGGCGTTCCCCGTCACCGGATCTTCCGGGATGCCGATGGCAGGCGCGAACATCCGACCGTGAGCGAGTACCTCGGGGTCGGTGCGGTCCAACGCAAAGACAAAATAGCCGTTGCATCCAATTCGCCGGCTCAGCGCCGTCAGCCGCGCCAGGTCTGGCTGCAGCGAGTTGAGTGCCTCCCGCGATCGAGCTGCGACGAGCACCTTAGAGTGTCCGGTCGACACGATCTGTACGGGGCAGCGCTCAGCGAACGCACGCCTGTCGAGCCGCAGCGCCTCCAGCGTCCGATCAACTTGTTCGCTGCCGAACGGCTCGCCGAATTCGACTGCGCCCTGCGTCATCACGATCTTGTAATCATCGTCCTGCCTGACGACTTGGACTGGCAAGATACCGGCGCCGATCTTCTGCACGACCGTGGTCGAGGGCAGGGTGCCTTCGACGGCGCGGACGTAGTGAGCCGCGATCGTTGCGTGGCCACAGGAGGGCACTTCGGTCGTCGGCGTGAAGAACCGCACTCTCACGTCGTGGTCGGGCCCTTCCGGTGCCAGCACGAATGCCGTCTCCGAGTTGTTGAACTCGCGGGCTATCGCCTGCATCCGTGAGTCGCTGAGTCCATCCGCATTCGGTACGACCCCGGCCGGGTTGCCCTGGAACTTGACCCTCGTAAAGGCATCGACCTGGTAGACTCGGTATGTCCGCGACGTCATCGGGCTAATCACTCTGCACCAGTCTCAGCTGAATCGCGGAGGACTTCGACGGTTCGCGCTTGCCCCACGCCCACCTCGACGACGATATAGCTCTCCGGCTCGCCCCAGTCGGTGGATCGAGTCGCCGCGCCCATGGCTACGCCATCGACGGCCAAGGTCTCGTGCAAGCCTGGAAGAATGGCTCGCCATCGGATGGCTGGGCCGGACTGGTTCACGAGTCGTGTCTCGGTCACGCCGCGCTGACGAACGGCGATCCGATTCTCGAGCGCGGGGACGTGGTCGATGCCTACCCAGGAGACTTCGGCCGTCAGTCCGGGTTTCGTCTCCAGAATGGACTCGGAAGCGATCGGGTTGATGCCGACCAGGTGGCGGACGATGGTGCCGATGGCGGTGAAAGGGTTCTCGGGATATTCGCGCCGCGGTAGCTCCGGGTCCAGCTGGCGCATCAGGTACCTGAAGGCCGCGGCGTTCCGTCCGTTCTGATAGTAGACTTCGGGCAAATACGCGTTCACTTCGACGATGGCCCCTTCGCTCAAGTTGTCCACGAGATGTTCGCGGCGTTCACCCGGCTCGACGATTCCGAAGTAGAGCGGCAGGATCTGCAACAGCGGGATGTGGGTGGTGTCGAAGGTGCCGTCCGCGATGATGGAGGTGTTGAAGCGACCCAGAGCGGGGTTCCACCAATCGTCGTTGTACAGGCGCCTCAGCCTCTGGGCCTCCTCGGCATAGGCGACCGCGGCCTCTTCTTCATTTCGGAGTGAGAGGATCCGCGCGTACGCCGCGTTGGCGGCGTACTGGGCGGCGATCAAATCGCCTCCGGTCAGGGCTCGGGGGCCTTCTCCCTCCCAATACGTAGGAATGCCCCGGTAACCGTTTTCCTCGGGGCTTTCCATCAGGCCGTCACCGTCGAGATCCCAGGCCTTCACATAGTCTGTGAGGGTGCGTCGATAGAAGTTGAGCAGGTCCGGATGGTTCAGGAAGTCCTCGTCGCCCGTCCACTCGAAGATCCGCTGGCAGGCGTCGATGACGTCGAAGTTCGCGGGCAGGTTATACCAGAAGTCGGCATCGCTGCGATAGTCGACCGGCGCGGGCTGGTCGTAGCGGTTGATCTCCCAGTAACTGCACCAGTCTCTCGATTCGGCGATGTTCTGGGCGAACTTGACCATCATGTTCTTCGAGTGATCGGCTAAGCCGAGCGTCAACGCTCCTAGCGCCTGGTGCGAAACGTCTCGCATGCAGAAGGCCTCGCGGCCGGGGAGCGCGGCTTCGTACCACTTGCCCACAGGGTCGCCCTCGAACACGTAGGCGAGCGCCTGCTGCTTCGCCCAATCGAAACCTGCCACCAGCAGCGCGTAGTCGGATGATAGCGCGACTAGACCGGGCGGCGCGGCGGCGGTCGGAGCCGATGCGGCTTCGCCGGACGGCGAGTCGCCATCCTGTTGTGTGCAGCCCGACAGCAATGCCAGGCTCAACATCACGGTTGCCCGGGTCACAGGCCCACTCCGGATTCGCCGGCCGATAGCCCGGCGCCCTCGGCGACGGCGCCCGGCAAGGTCGTTGGCTAACGGCGCCGTGGGCAATAGTCCGGCGCCTCCGGGCCGGCACAGCGAGCTTCGACCAGGCGACGTATGATACCGAAGTACTCGTCCCAAGGCGTCTGCCGTGCCGGGGGAACGGCGGTCTTATGAGCGATCACCATATCCAGCGCGGGTAGAACCGTGATGTATTGGCCGTAAGCCCCGCGGCCGGAGTATCCTCCCTCCAGTGGAGCCCAGGCGCGCTCGCCGTCCCACACCCACCACATGTAGCCGTAGCCGAAGCCACGGTAGCGCAGCGCCGGGGGGTTCATCTCTTCGACCGGCGTGATGACGCTGACGATCCGACGTGCCCACCAGACGGGCACGACCTGTTCGTCTTCCCAGCGGCCCTCGCGTAGCATGAGATAGCCTACGCGCGCCATGTCCCGGGTTGAGAGCCACATATGGTAGGCCAGGTTCTGCGAGCGTTCCTGGTTGCCCGACTTCCGCTGCTGCTCGCGGTCGAAGTCCTCCATCCCGATGGGCTCCGCCAGGTCGGTCTGCAGCGCGTCGTAAATGTTTCGGCCGGTCATCAACTCGAAGGCGGCTCCGGCGGCATTGAAGTCCCAGTTGTTGTACAGGTAGTACTGGCCGGGTCGCTGAGATCCGCGCTCGGGGGCATCGGCCGAGTTGTCGCCGGCGTTCGAGGCGGCGTGGTACACGCCGGAGCGCGCTGTGATCAAATGCTCGACCGTAGCCTGGCGCTCAACGGGGAGTAGCCCGCCGATGTCGTCCATCTCGAGATCGGCCAGCGTCCAGTTTAGATTGATGGTACCATCTTCGACGTACTTGCCGTACAGCATGGCCAGGATGCTTTTCCGCACTGAGGCTAGGTAACTCAGCTCCTGCACGTCACCGTGCTGCAGGAGTACCCGACCGCCGACCACGACGACGAGGCCGGTGGTCTCCAGCGCATCGGCATACTTGCGCACTTTCTCCAGCACTTCGCTGGAGTAGCCCACGTCCTCGGGCGTCGCGATCAACTCCCACTCGGATCCGGGATAGACGTAGGAGGCCTCTTGCCCCCATGCGGCTGTCGGTGATGTCGCGGTCAGGGCGAACGTCCAAACCGCCAGCCCGAGGACGTGAATCGCGAAGCGGGCGCGACGTTGGACAGAGCGTCCGATGATCGTGATTGGGCTTTCGGTTGTCATTAGAGCGGTTCTCCTGGTATGAGTCCTGGGTGTTCGTCCGAGCGCATCGCTTGCTAGAGCATGGAGGGGGCGACACAGACGGCCACTCTACGGTGAGTCGCCATATGTGAGGCTTCCTTCCGGGTGCTTGAAGTACAGGCTGCGCTGTATGTCGCGAATCTCAACGGTGACCTGCATGTCCTGCGCCTCGGCGGGCGTCGGGAAAGCCTCCTGCAGGACCGCGAGGATGGCGCGTCCGATATCCTGTTTGACGGCCACCGATCGTCCCTCGAGGAAGCGGATATCGGCGTGGACGAAGGCTGAGCGCGCGTCTCCCTCGCCAACATAGAACTGGTCCAACTCGACCGCGCGACTCTTGCAGTTGCCGGGCTTGATCCCTGCCAGATCGGCGAGCACGGTGTGCAGCCGGCCGAACAGCTCGTCGAATGAAGGGGCCGGTCTCAAATTCTTGGTGTACTCGATGGTCAGATGGGGCATGGCCCACCCCCTGTATCGCTCACCGCTGAGCTCGTTTCTTACACCGCGGTCACCGTGGCCCCGCCGGAGGGCTCGGCTAGGAACAGCTGATCTTCCAGACGGCCGACGAATTCGCGATCGCTGTAGTACCGATTGGTAATTGCGCTCAGTACCTTTGCGGTCTTCTTCTCGGCGCACAGCGCGACGACGCAACCGCCCAAGCCGGCCCCTGTGAGGCGCGCGCCGGCGGCACCGGCCCGCGTCGCGATTTCGACCAGCTCTTCCAGTTCTGGACAACTCACCTCATAGTCATCCCGAAGGCTGGCGTGCGACGCGCTCATCAACCTTCCAAACGCTCGCAGGTCGTACGCCGTCAGCGCCGTCTCGGATCGTCGCACGCGCTCCGCCTCGCTGATGACATGCCGGAACCGACGGAGCAACGGTCCCTCCAATATCTCTTCAGCGCTTCGCACGAGCTGGGCGGGTCGGCGCTCGGCGATCAGCGAAGGATAGGAGTCGATCCGATTCGGCAGTTTCAGCGCTTCGCTCATCTGCTCGAGCGCCTTCCGGCACTCGTTCGTCCGGCGGTTATAGGTCTCCCGAGCCGAGCCTGACTTCTCCGCCCGGACCAGACTGAATGCGATGACGAACTGCCACTCGGGGGGTATGAGATGGGCAGTCAATCGAAGCGGGTGAAAGTCGATGCGACTGGCCGAATGATGCCTGGCGGCCAGGCAGATCGCCTGGTCCATGCCACCGCCGCGTGTTCCCACGTATCGTTCAGCCTCCGCCAAAAGCTCGGCCAGTTGTAGTCGCTCGATCTCGATCTCGTTGGCGTGGAGGATGGCGAGCGCGGCTGCGACGAGCAGAGCTGAGGAGGAGCTCAGTCCCGCGGCGACGGGAATGTCAGAGTGAACGACAGCGTCGACCCCTCGCTTCAGCGCGAAGCGTTCACCGAGACCTTGAGCCGCCGCCTTCGCGTAGTTGCCCCAGTCACCTGCCTCGTAGGGTTCGATGGGGATCTGCAGGCCGAACTCACGTGGCTCATAGCGCGGCTCGGTGCTGGCAAACCGGACGGTGACGTCCGATCGCTCGCGGTACATGATCGAGATGTGCCGCTGGATGGCCATCGGGAGCACGGACAGTCCGTTATAGTCGATGTGGTCGCCGATCAGATTGACGCGCCCCGGAGCGCACACCAGGTGTGCCCCGTTTGAAGAGCCGTACAACTCCTCGAAGGCGGGTCGAAGCCGCTCCAGGTGCGATGTGTCTGCCGTGACCGTCTTACCGACTCCCTGAGTTTGTTCCCCCGAGGCCGCTGACCTTGCCGTCGAGTTGCCAAGCGGGATCGACATTGACACCGAGGTGCGCGAGAGCCGTCACCGCCACGTCGACGATGTTCGGATTGAAGTCGGGGTCACCCGGCACGACGGAAGGCCCATCGGCGAGGTAGAATACCGTCGTCTCCTCCGGCGTCAGGCCGCCGTGGCCGCCTTCGTCCTTGTGTCCGTGATCGGTGCTGATCAGCACGAGCCAGTCCTCGTCGACAAAAGTGGGCCGGCTACGGATCGCGTCGACCAGCTTCCCGACCTGGATGTCCGCGGTTTCGATGGAACGGTAGTACTCCGCCGAGCGGCCGCCGTATTCGTGAGCGACTACGTCGGGGTTGCCGATGTAGACGAACCCTGCGTCAGGGTCCTGGTTCGTCAGGTAACGGACGGCGGCTGCCACGGACAACGAGTCGGCAATGTGATAGCCGGCCTCCTCGCCGTCGAACATGATCTTCAGGTCTACGGTATCGCTGATCAATGGGCCCCCGGAGTCGGGCCCTCCCAATGGTGGCCAGTCGACGACGGCGAATGTCCTGAGATCGCGATCGACATACTCCAGTCGGGTCAGAAAATCAGGATACGTCGCATAATCGTTCGGTGAAAAATCGTTGTTCACAACACGGTGCTTCTCTGGCCACACGCCAGTCAACATGCTGGACCACCCGGGGCCGCTGATCGTCTGCGCCTTGGTAGTCACCCGATTCGAGAAGGCCCCCACGGCAACCAACGCGTCGATGTTGGGCGTGTTGGCTTCAGCCAGCACGTCGGGCCTCACACCGTCGAGCCCGATCACGAGTACCTTTTTAGTCGGCGCCCGCTCGGCACAAGCCATGCCCCAAACGAGAACCAGCAACGAGAGCGAACATGTGAAACGCTTCATCTTCTCATCCCTCGGCGGTGCCATGAATCACCGGCTAATACTCGTCGCTTAACCCGAATATCTTGCGGCGCGTCACCCACCTGCCGCGCGTGAAGTCCGGGAATTTCACCGGCGCGTTTCCCAGCGCGATGGACTGTTCCGACAGCGGGCTGATTACGCTCCATGCGGCGGCATCGTAGACGTCGATAGGCGGCTCCACGCCGCGCCTAAGCGACTCGATGAAAGCGTGCATGACGAAGAAATACATGCCGCCGTGGCCGGAGCCAGCGGCTTGGTCCTCGTAGCGCTTCCACAGTGGGTGATCGTACTGATCTCGATAAGACTCGAACGGCTCCCAGCGATGCGGTTCGGTGCTGATGCCTTCGATGTAGATAGTGCTACCGTCGTTCATCCATATTCCCTTGGTACCCTGAACCCTGAAGGCGAGGGAGTAAGGCCGGGGCAGGTTCGTGTCGTGACTGAGCAAGACGGTTTCGCCGCCCGCACACCGGATGACCGTGGTGACGATATCGCCCAAGCGGAACCGCACCTTTGCGTTGGGATGGTTTTCGCCGCCCACCGCCACGATGTGCTCGTGCAGTCCGCGAGTCTTGGTCGCCGTCGAGGTTAGCGTCACGAATCGGTTGCCTGAATTGATGTTGAGCATCTTGGCGACCGGACCGGCGCCGTGCGTCGGATAGATGTCGCCGTTGCGGCGGATCGAATGCTCCGTGCGCCACTCCGCCTCGCCGTTCGCCCCAGGCCCGAACTCGGCGCCCGGGTTGAACTTCACCTCGCGTAGGTCGTGCTGGTACCCACAATGGCAGTGCATTAGCTCGCCGAACATCCCCTGCCGGACCATGTTGAGGACCGCCATGACGTCCCGTCGGAAACAGACGTTCTCCATGATCATGCAGGGCATGCCTGTCTGTTCGGATGTGTTCACCAAGTCCCAGCATTCTTCCACGGTGACGGCGGCCGGTACCTCCACGCCGACCCACTTGTCCGTCTTCATAGCCGCAACGGCCATGGGCGTGTGCCATAGCCACGGTGTGGCGATGATCACCGCGTCCATGTCGTCCCGGTCCACCAGGTTGAGGAAATCCTCCTCGCCGTCGGCGAAACCTCTCGGGGTGTGGCCATGAGCCTCCTTGACCATCTGCCGGGCGCTTTCCACGCGGTCGGGCTTGACGTCGCAGACGGCCTTGATCTCGGTGTCGTCTCGTTGTAAAGCCAGCCGGAGCAGCCAGGTACCGCGCCCGCCGACGCCGATGAAGCCGAGACGCACCCGCTTGTCCGCTCGGCCGGGTTCGGCGTTCAGAATACGCGGCCAAACGGAGGCTCCGATCGCAGCTCCGGCACCTGCCTTGAGGAGATCCCGCCTGCCTATCGTCATGTCGATTCCCTCGCTTCTTCGGTTT
>JASFMO010000122.1:0-8379 GCA_050117535.1 Gemmatimonadales bacterium
CCTCATATAGCTGGAATCTGGTGGGCAGCCTAGCAGGCATCGCCCTCTTTTATCTTCTGAGCTATTTGTGGACGCCGCCTCTCGTCTGGCTCGCGGTCTTGGCCGTCGCGCTCGCGCCATTCTTAGTGCGACCCGTCAGCAGCCTTGTCCCGTCCGGCCTGGCCCTCATCATCGGCGTCGGCGTCCTGAGTCTCTCGTTTCGGCAATACGAGACCGACATCTTCTCGCCTTATCAAATTCTCACGCTCAACGAACAGCCGGGGGCGCCGGTCGAGATCCGGGTGAACAACGTCTACTACCAGCGGATGCTCGATCTCGCGTCTCAGCGAACCGGCCCGGACGCCGAGTTCACCTGGCGCGACCACTACGACCTGCCATATCACTTCACCGAGCCGGGCGCAAAGGTCTTGATCGTAGGCAGCGGTACCGGCAACGACGTCGCGGCCGCGGTGCGAAACGGCGCGGGCGAGATCGACGCCGTCGAGATCGATCCGGCCATCTTGAAGTTCGGCGAGGAACGGCACCCCGCGGCTCCCTACCAAGCTGAGAACGTCACAGCGCACGTTGCGGACGCGCGCGCGTTCATCCGTCGGGCCGACGAGCGCTACGACCTCATCGTGTATGGCCTACTCGATTCGCACACTCTTCTATCAGGCCTCTCGGGCGTCCGCCTGGACAGCTACGTGTACACCGTCGAAGGATTCCGGGAAGCGCGCAGTCGACTGAGGGACGGCGGTCTGATCGTCTTGACGTTCAGCGTGATCGGCTTCGAGTTGGGGCGAAAGCTCTACCTGATGCTCGAGGAGGCGTTCGATGGCCAGCAACCGGTCGTGCTGAGCACGAAGTACGATCGCGGGTACACTTTCCTGATCGGCGAAACGATGGACCGAAGCAGGCTGCAGCCGCCCGGGGGGCTCAACGACGTGACGCCTGTCTTCGCTTCGCCCGAAGTTGTCGCCGACGTCTCGACCGACGATTGGCCCTTCTTCTATATGCCGCTCCGCACCTACCCCGCCTCGTATATCGTCATGATCTTGATGCTACTCCTCATCTCGCTGCTGTTTGTGAGGCAGCTGGCGCCGGGGTCGGGCGGCTCCTGGTCGGCGCCGTGCTTCTTTCTCGGCGCCGGATTCATGCTGATCGAGACCAAGGGGATCACCGAATTGGCCCTGGTCTACGGCAGTACCTGGGTCGTCGTCGGCGCGGTAATAGCGGCGATTCTGGTGCTGGCTTTTCTGGCCAACCTGGTCGTGATTCGCTGGGGCGCGCCGCGCCCGTCGGTCACTTACGGATTGCTCGTCGGCTCGCTCATCCTGGGGTTGGTCGCGGGCCGCTGGGTCGTGGCGGGACTCGGAACGGGAGCGAGCCAGCTCGTACTCCCCCTCCTGCTTACGCTGCCGCTCTTCTTCTCGGGCTTCGCGTTCTCGACCGAGCTCAAGCGATCCGCCTCAGTGGCGGTGGCGCTGTCGTCGAACCTGCTGGGAGCCATGTTGGGCGGCTTCCTCGAGTACAACTCCATGTACTTCGGATTCCGCTCGCTCTACTTCCTGGCCATCGCCATGTACCTGCTGGCGTTCGCGGGATCGATCCGGACGCGGACCGCTAGCCCGGCGTAGTCGCTTTCGCGGGCCGATCCCGGTCAGCCTCGCCAGGATCGCCTGTTCCCGTCGGGCTAGTGACCAGTCTGGCTGGTACCCAGGTCTCTCAACCCGCGCCGCAACTCGAACGGGTCCTCTCCGTCCAAGCCGCGGGCTCGGCGGCTCAGGGCACGGAAGAGTCGCTTCAGCAACCGGTAGGCCTGGCTAAGTCCGGGTTGCGGCGTTTGTCGACGCGCCTCATCCACTACGACAAGATCCTGGGCGATCTCCGCCAGCGAGCGTTCCCGACCCGCCTCACGGTGCCAGACCCAAGCCGCGTGAATCGCCGCACCGAGGGCCGCCCCCTCACCTCGCACCGGTACCGTCTCCGCCTCGAACACGTCGGCGATCATCCGGCACCAGGACGCCGAGCTGGCGAGGCCACCGGTGAGCCGTATCTCATGCGGCTCGACCGGCATGCGCGTGAACCCCTCATACAGGTTGAGCACGTGCCCCTCGAGCACGGCCCGGCAGAGCTTCTCGGGCACGAAATCGCCGAGGCCAAAACCGAGCGAGATCGGCGCCGCCAGAGGCAAGTCGGGCGTGCGCTCGCCTTCGTACCACGGGATCATCACTCGGCCACCGTTGCCGGGAGGCGTCTTTTCGACCACGGCGTCGAACTCGGCATGCGAAAGCCCGAACTGCTCCAGGACGGCGTTGTAGCCGTTGGCCATGTTGGAGACGCACAGGAGGGGAAGGTAACGTCCCGTACTATCGCAGTAGGCGGCGATCTCGCCGGTCGGGTCGATGAATGGCTCATCCAAGACCGTACACGCCGTGCCGCTGGTCCCCAAGCTGACGGTTATCATCCCCGGCTCGATGTTTCCCGTGCCCAGAGCGCCGTACATGTTGTCACCACTGCCGGCATCGACGCGGCAGTCGGGCGGAAGGCCAAAGCGGGCGCTCAGGGTCGCTCCGATCTTCCCGATCGTGCGATCGGCCGGCCGCACCGGCGGCAACTTGTCCGTCAACGCCGGATCAACCGCTTCGATCAAGCGCTGCGACCAGCGTTTCTTGCCGGGGTGCCAGAGCGCCGTGCCCGAAGTATCGCCGGGCTCCATCACAGCAACGCCGCCGTCCGGGCCGCCGGTCAGATACCAGTTGATGTAGTTGTGAACGACAAGCAGCGTACGGGCGCGATCGTACAGCCTCGGCTCGTGCCGCCGCAGGTGTAGGATCTTGGGTGCGGTGTAGCCGGTCCGTTGGGAGTTGCCAACCTCAGCGATCATCTCATCGGGGCCGCCGATCGCCTCGGTCAGGATTCGGCACTCTTCGGCAGTGGAGAAGTCGTTCCACAGCTTGGCGCGAGATCGGGCGAGTGTGCCATCAGCCGCCAAGGCCACGAGACCGTGCTGCTGTCCGGAGACGGAGATACAGCGAATGCGTGGGGCATAGGAACCCGCTGCGCCCAGCCGCTCAAGCAGCGCCTCGACAGCCTCGATCCACATGCGGGGGTCGGACTCCGAGACGCCTTCACCCAGGCCGACGACTGCTCCTTCCTCGGTCTCGTAGTGTGGCAGGTCGCGATCGTAATCGATCCGGTCGATGTGGCAGACTTCCGTCGAGTCGGGATCGATGACGACCAGCTTGCAACTCTGGGTCGAGACGTCCAGACCTGCGAACAGCGGATTTGCTCCGGTCTGCTTCGGCATGATGCTTTCCTCGGAGTTCTTAGCTCGAGACGGCTGCCCGCGCGCTCAGAGATTGGCGATCAAGATCTCCTCCAACTCACCGCGGTGCTCCCCCGGTCGCAAGTGACATTCGAGGATCCGTTCGTGAGGCAGCCGCGCGACCCGCTCCTTCATCTTCTCGAGCGCCTGGATGCTCAACTGCACGGCTTTCCGAACGGGGATGTTCTCCGGGTTAATGTCGATGCCGAACCAACCGCGGTAACCGATGGCCCAAAGCGCATAGAGCAACGCTTCCGCTTCGTGCGGGTTCACAACACCGACGTTGTTGTCCTGATCGTAGTTACCGTCGGGTTGACTATTCCAATGCGTGTGGGCAAGGCGGCCCTCCATCGCCACCAGAGAGAAGGCGGCAGGCAACATCTCGAAGCCCATCTTCACGTGGCCCGTCTCCGGATTCAGGCCAACCAGTGCGTGGCCTTTGTCAAGCAAGCGTCGATTCTCCGGGTGCCGGAGATGCGACTCGATGCGTCGGGCTGCCAAGATGCCCTCGGCCGTGGTGCGATAGATGTTGTTGGCGGCCGGCTCGTAGGGCTTGGGCTCGATTGCTACGCGCACGCCCGGCACTTCGTCCATCGCCTCGGCCAACGTTCGCTCGAAGCGGTCCCACATCGCCATGTAGGGAGTGCCGTGCAGGTAGCGGTAGCCGTCCATACCCGGCCAGGAGATGGCGACGTCGGCTTCCATGTCGCGGATCAGTTTCAACGCACCCACCGCGATGCGCATGGCGTACTCCCGCACCCCTGGATCGGGATTCGACAGGCTGCCGAACTCGAATCGCTTATCGAAGAAGTGCGAGAAAGGCACCGCGACCAGCCGGATGCCCACCTCCTCACGCAGCCGCTGATAGAGGATGGCGTTCTCCTCGTTGACCTCGGCCGGGTAGTGCGCCTCGAGTCCCGTCACGCCCAGTTCGGCCATCTCGGCCGCCATCTCCAGCCGCTCTTCGAGCGACGCTTCTGGCACGAAGCGGTCATGGAAGCGCCCACCGCCGGGAGTGAAATACCAGATCCCGACCGAGAACCTGAGCTCGATGTCCGATTGCAGGTTCTTCAGCATCCGGTCGGGGTCGCGAGCCAGTCTCTGGTCGCGCAGGTCAGCCAATCGGTATGCCATCGCTTTTCTCCAAGAGGGTTCTCAGCCCGTCCCAGACGGGATCGGACACGCCAGCCCGTACATCTTCTCGTCCCAGCCTAGGGTACGTCAATCTCGCGCGCACCACGGCTCACCAGATTGACACACCGACGCGGGGGCTCCGCCACGGTTGTGGCATAGACCCGCGATTCGCATCTTGAGAAGCGTTGCCCCAAAGCTTTGGAACGTCGTTGCCGACCAAGCCAACCGACATCCACCCGGGCCTCCGACAGGCCCTGATCGACCGCTACCGCATCGAGCGCGAACTGGGTAGCGGCGGGATGGCGGTGGTCTATCTGGCCGAAGATAGCAAACACGACCGCCGGGTCGCGCTCAAGGTACTGAGGCCGGACCTCGGCGCCGCCCTCGCAAACGATCGCTTCCTCGCCGAGATCCGGGTCACGGCTCGGCTCGATCACCCACACATCCTCGCGCTGTACGACTCGGGTGAGGCGGCCGGATACCTCTACTACGTTATGCCCTACGTTGCCGATGGGTCGCTGCGCCAACGGTTGAACCGAGAACTGCGGATACCGCCTCCTGAGGCCCTCCGCATCACACAGCAAGTGGCCGCAGCACTGGACTACGCGCACGGCGAGGGCGTGATTCATCGAGACATCAAACCTGAGAACATCTTGCTGTCGAAGGGGCACTCGGTCGTCGCGGATTTCGGAGTGGCCAAAGCGCTGACGACAGCGGGTGGCCAACGTCTGACGCGAACCGGCTTCCCCGTGGGAACGTTGGGCTACATGAGCCCCGAACAGGCGGCCGGTCGGCCGCAACTCGACGAGCGGACCGACATCCACAGCCTCGCCTGCGTGTCCTACGAGATGATCATTGGCGAGACTCCGGAGATGTGGGTGAGCGACGAGGCGGGAAGATTGGAGCGGTTTCTCGACGCGTCGCCGCGACACCGCGAGCGGTTGGATTCGCTGCCCGGCCGCGTGGAAGCGACTCTGGTGCAGGCGATGCGCCTCCATCCCGAAGATCGCCACCGAAGCGCGGGTGACTTCGCCGCGGAGTTGGCGGAGTCGTTCGCCGGCCAGCGCGTCTACAGTGACGGCGAGGCTCGCGAGATCGTGCAGCGCGCAGCCGAACTGGAAGCGCGTCCGACCGAGGAGAACGCGGTCTCGCTTGGTGGGATCCAGCAGATCGCCGCCGAGGCTGGCATCGCTCCGCAACACGTTCGCGAGGCCGCCGCCGCGCTGAATAGGCCAAAGGCCGAGATCGCGCGGGGCGGATTCTTTGGCTCTACCGGCCGCGTCGACCTGGAGATGGTCGTTGACGGCGAGGTCGCGGAACGGGACTACGGCGCTATCCTCGAGGAGATTCGGCACACCATCGGACAGGCGGGACGCGTCAATGAAACGTTCGACGATTCATTCTCGTGGGAGTTCAAGCCGGGGTTCGGGGAGTGGACACGGCGGGTCCAGATCACGTTGAGCCCGAGCGGCGGTCGGACGAGGATCCGGATCGCGGAGCACGCCGGGGCCGAAGATGAGCTCAAGCTGCTGTCGGTCGCCGGTGGGATGGTCCTCGTTGGTGGCGCCATAGCGATCTCGGCGAACATCGGCGGCGAGATGGTACTTGGGGTCGGCTTTCTGGCGGGGGGCGCAGCCTGGATCGCACAATACGCGGGATTCCGGTTCTGGTACCAGAGGTTCATCAGGAAGCGATCACGCGTCCTCGCCGGTTTGGCACAGCGCATCGGCAACCTCTTCTCCGGACCCGATAGGCTCGCCCTGCTGGAGGACGACGTCGATAACCGGTCCAAGCGCCATCGATGAACGGCTTTGAGACGCTCGACTGGGTGGTGGTCTCCGCCTACTTCGCCGTCCTGCTCGGGGTGGCCTGGTGGGTGCTGAAGCAGAAGCAGGAGACGTCGACCGACTATTTTCTCGCCGGGCGTCACGTGGGCTGGTTCGTGATCGGCGCTTCGATCTTCGCCTCCAACATCGGCTCGGAGCACATCGTCGGCCTAGCGGGCACGGGCGCCAAGACGGGCGTGGCCATGGGGCTGTACGAGCTCCATTCCTGGCTGGCCCTGTTGCTCGGCTGGGTCTTCATACCGTTCTATCTGCGCAGCCGCGTCTTCACGATGCCGGAGTTCCTGGAGAAGCGGTATTCGCCGTCGGCCCGCTGGTTCCTGTCGCTGGTCATGCTGGTCGGCTACGTGCTGACCAAGGTATCGGTGACCGTCTACGCTGGGGCCGTGGTCTTCCAGGTCCTGATGGGGGTCGACTTCTGGACCGGCGCCCTGGTGATCGTGATCCTTACGGGGATGTACACGGTCGCCGGCGGGCTGCGAGCGGTGCTCTACACCGAGACCGTACAGATGTTCGTGCTGATCGCTGGCTCGGTCGCCGTGACGATCATCGGACTCGTGAAGATGGGCGGCTGGGACAACGTCGTAGCCACGGCGGGACCCGACCACCTGAACCTGTTTCTGCCGACCGATCATCCCGAGTTTCCCTGGCCGGGCATGGTGCTGGCGCCGCCGATCGTCGGGCTGTGGTACTGGTGCACCGACCAATACATCGTGCAGCGAGTGCTGGGCGCGCGGAATGAAGCTCAAGCGCGACGCGGGACCATCTGGGCCGCCTACTTGAAGCTGCTTCCGTTCTTCATCTTCCTGATCCCCGGCGTGATCGCCTTCGCGTTGGCTCGCAACGGACAACTCGAGCTTGATAGCGCCGACCAGGCCTTTCCGGTCATGGTGAAGACGTTGCTTCCGGTCGGTCTGCGGGGACTGGTGGCCGGTGGCCTATTAGCCGCGCTGATGAGCTCGCTGGCCGCCGTGTTCAATTCGTGCTCCACCTTGTTCACGATGGACATCTACAAGAAGCTACGCCCGCAGGCCCCGGAGCGGAGACTCGTCCTAGTGGGCCGGATCGCCACGGGCGTCGTGGTCATCACCGGCCTTCTCTGGATTCCTCTGATGCAAGCGATCTCGGGCGAGCTGTACCACTACCTGCAGAGCGTGCAGGCCTATATCGCGCCGCCTATCGCCGCCGTCTTCTTCCTGGGGATCTTCTGGAAGCGCCTGAACGCGGCGGGGGCTATGGCCGCACTCGTAGGTGGGTTCGCGCTGGGAATGGCGCGACTGGTCGCCGAACTGGCCAAGGAATCGCTGAGCGGCGCGCTCTACTGGTTCGCCGACGTCAACTTCCTCTATTTCGCTCTGATCCTGACGGCGGTCTGCGTCGCCTTGCTGGTGGGCATCAGCCTGCTGTATCCGGCGCCCGCCTTCGAGCAGATCCGCGGGTTGACCTACGCCACGACCGTGACCGAGGACCGCGAGCGCTCGCGCGCCACCTGGAACGCCCGGGACGTGGTCCTTTCGCTCGTCGTGTTGGTGATATTGGTCCTCATCCTGGTCTATTTCTCACCGCTGGGCGTCGGCTGAGCGAAGCGCCGCCTATGATGTTGTGTGACCGCCGCAAGGCGCATAGGTTTGCGCGCTCATGAGCGAAGGTCGGATCATCGCCGGGACCTCGGGCTACTCCTACCCCGAGTGGAAAGGCTCCTTCTATCCGGAGAAGCTGCCGCAATCGAAGTTTCTGGAGTATTACTCAGGCAAGTTCCCGACCGTCGAAATCAACAACACGTTCTACCGCTTCCCGCGGACAAGCTTGCTGGAAGGCTGGCGCGATGGCACACCGGCCGGGTTCATGTTCGCCATGAAGGCGAACCAGCGGATCACCCACAGGGGCCGACTGCGCGAGGTGGAAGAACTGACCCGAGACTTCGTCGAGCAGTGTCGCCTGCTGCAAGAAAAGCTGGGGCCCATCCTGTTCCAGCTTCCACCAAACTTCAAGCGTGACGACGAGCGACTGGCCGACTTTCTCCACATCCTCGATCCGCGGCTTCGCTTCGCCTTCGAGTTCCGGCACGAGAGCTGGTTCGACGATGCCATATAC